>DDSL01000145.1 GCA_002343825.1 Chthonomonas sp. UBA2391 | reverse complement strand
CCTATGAAGCTTGGCGCGTGATCGTCTGTAGCCAGTTCATGAAGAGTGAGGTCCACCAATACTTCAACACTCCGGTGGACAAAATCGACGTCATCTACAACGGCGTGGACGCCGACAAGTTCGAATTTGAGTGGACCGAGGCCGAGCGCGCCGAGTGGCGAAAGAAGTTCGCCCTCCCCGAAGAAAAGATCGTGATGTACGTCGGGCGATTTGTCCGGGAGAAAGGGATCCACGTCTTGCTGAATGCGGCCAGCGCGGTCTTGGCCCAGGAGCCGAACACGAAATTCGTGATCGTGGGAGGAGGCCACCGGGAGCACTTCGAAAAGTTTGTTCGGTGGTACGGCCTCCAAGAAAAGGTCCTCTTCACCGGGTTCATGGCCAATCGGTCACTTCACCAGGTTTACCGAGTGGCCGACGTCGCCGTTTTCCCTTCTTTGTATGAGCCCTTTGGAATCGTCGCCTTAGAAGGCATGGCCGCCGGAGCTGCTGTCGTCGCCAGCGATGCCGGAGGTCTGAGGGAGGTCGTTCTCCACGACGAAACCGGCACCCTCCACTTCGCCGGAAATCCCGAGAGTCTTGCCTGGGCTGTTCTCAAGGTCCTGCGCGATCCGAAGCACGCCGCGCAAATGCAAAAGGCGGCCCGAAAGCGCCTTCGAACCGAGTTTGATTGGCCAGGAATCGCCGAACAAACCAAGGAGACCTACGAACGGGTCTGGAGCGAATTCCTGCAGAGCTACTGGATCGACAACACCTTGTGGCCAGTAGCCCCCGGCGCCGAAGAACGGGCGATGCGGCTCAACGTTCGCGAAAAAGCTCTCACCGGAGCTTTCTCTTCTCGGCCGGCCCGTCCGACCTATGTCCCGCAACCAGAGGTCCGGGAATCGGTCGACGAAACAATCAAGAAGATCTACGAAGAGCCCGAGGACTAAACGGATGCTCGCCTGCATCTTGATCGCGATGACCACTTCCAGCCCCTTCCAGGCCGACGATCCTCGATTCTGGGATCTCTTCCCCACCGGTCCCGAGGTCGAGCTCCTCGCCACCGGCTACCGCTTTCTGGAAGGTCCCATCTGGATGCCCGACGGCCACTTGGTCTTTAGCGACATCCCCGGAAACACCCTCCACCGCTGGGACCCGAAGACCCGCAAGGCCGAAGCGTGGCGAGAGAAGGTCTTTGCCGGCGAGTATCTGGACGGCCAAGGGATCGGCCCCAACGGAAATACGCTTGACCCGCAAGGGCGACTCGTGACCATGGAGCACGGCAACCGCCGTGTTTCGCGATGGAACCCCGACGGAACCCGCACGGTGCTGGCTGACAAGTTCGAAGGAAAGCGTTTCAACAGCCCCAACGATGGGGTGTACGCCCCTTGGGGAGACCTCTACTTTACGGACCCAACTTGGGGTCTTCCCAAAGGCAAAGAGGATCCAAGCCGCGAATTGGACTTCTGCGGGATCTATCGCCTGAGAAAGGATGGAAAGGTCGAGCTGCTTGCCAAGGACCTCATCCTGCCAAATGGCCTCGCCTTTAGCCCGGATCACAAAAAGCTCTATGTCAGCGATTCGGACCCCAGCAACCGTCTCTGGCAGGTCTATGATGTCCAGCCAGATGGGTCGCTGAAGAACTCGCGGATCTTTTTCGATGGACGCAAGAGCACCGGCCCTGGACTTCCCGACGGGATCAAGGTGGACCGACACGGAAACCTTTGGACCGGCTCGCTCGACGGGCTCCAAGTGATCAGCCCTGAAGGAAGGCGCCTGGGCCACGTGACCCTTCCCGAAGGTCCGGCCAACCTCTGCTTTGGTGGACCCGATGGACTCTATCTCTACCTGACGGCAGGAAAGAGCCTCCATCGGATTAAGCTCAAGCCCTGAAACCTATTGGTGGGCGAGGTTGACCAAAATCCGCCCGTAGATCCGGCTCATCTTGAAAAGAGAATCGATCGCGCAGCGTTCGTTGGTCTGGTGGGCTTCTCCATCGCCGATCCAACCAGTGCCAATAGCGACCGTATTCGGGACGGCCCGAGCGTAGGTTCCGCCGCCCATCACTCCCGGGGCCTTGGTATCCCCGGTTTCGGCCACGTACGCGTCGCAGACGGTCTTCACCAGCGGGTGATCCAGGGGGAAGTAGAGCGGTTTGCTATCACTGAAATCGGTGAGGGTGTAAGCGCCCTTGAGTTTGCTCAGCTTTTCGATGCAGCGATCACGGACGGTCTCTCCCGACCAAGTGACGGGGTAGCGAACATTGAAGGTCATCCGCACGATTCCCCCCTCGGTCTTCACCACTCCCAAGTTTGTGGTCAGCTCTTCGCTCACCTCGTCGCGCCCATCGATCCCTAGCCCGGCCCCGCTGATTTGGGTGAGTTCGAGAAGCTCGGTATAGAAATCCTTGTCGGCATCGGGAGCAACCTCCATCAAGAAGCGGACTGCTCGGGTTGCGGCGCTATCGCCTCCGATCGGCCAGGCTCCGTGTGCTGCTTTTCCGCGAGCCGTCACCACGAGCTGAGACCCGTCCCAGGTCCATTCGACGTTGCGGTCCCAGGCCTCGGCCAGCCGTCCCTCGATTCCCGATCGGGCGGCATCCTCAACCTTGACCCGTGCCGTGCAGAGATCGATGACGATATTCGGCCGGTCTCCGCCATCCAGGGAGATCAACGACATGCTGCCAGGCGAGGGCTTGAGAACGATGCCCAGGTTCGCAATTCCCTTTTCGGCATGAATCAGGGGCCACCCCGCGTCGGGGGCAAAACCGAACTTGGGGGATTCCTCGGTCTGGTTGTATCGGTGGATGCACTCGAACCCCGATTCCTCGTCACAACCAAAGACCACGCGCATACGCACCCCGAGATCGGGCATGCACTCCTTCACGGCGCGAGCAGCAAAGTAGGCCGCAATCGTGGGCCCTTTATCGTCCACCGCGCCCCTGGCATAGACATATCCTTCCTCCACCGTCGCCGAAAACGGATCGTACTTCCAGCCGGGTCCGACAGGAACAACATCCAGGTGACCAAAGACCGCGACCAGGCTCTCGCCCGAACCGAACTCCGCGTAGCCGCAATAGCCTTCGAGGTCTTTGCAACTCATGCCCCATTCGTATCCGCGGCGGAGTACGAAATCGAGGGCTTCGCGATTGGCACGACCAAACGGAGCGTTCGGCTCGGCCTCGGCCTCGATGCTGGGAATCTGGAGAAGTGAGCGGTAATCGTCGAGCAATTCCTGCTCGTGTTCGCGCAACCACTGCTGGACCTGCAAGACCATGGGTTCGGCCATGAATGCAGGATACCGGTCTTGACCGACCGATGAGGAAAGAGAAAGTAAGGGTCCGTGCGATGAGCGCGGCGGCGGCAAGTGGCTCAGGCACGAGACCCATAGGTAAGGTTCCAACAAACCTTCTTGGAGGACCCTAGCAATAATACTTGTATTCGCCTGAAATTAGGTTCAAAGACGGCGCTGTCTACCGAATTGGATACAAACATCTCTACCGCGGTCGAAAGTCCTGAGCCTCGCAATTTGACCGGTCTGCGAGTCATAATTTCTTAACAATTGCGCGGAATGCTGGGAACAAGAATCCCGGCCCGAGCAGACAAAGATTTTGTACCTTCTAGGGAAGAGTCCGGTCAGTGAAGACCTACCCGCCCATAGAGGACCAATAGGGTTCGCTTGGGGATGCCGAGATTCTCACTCAGTCGAGAATTTTTTTGAAAGCATCTCAAATCGATCCGGAGAGTATGGAATGACATCACTGGCGGCAAGGAACAGAAACGATAGGGGTGGGTTCATGGCAATGCCTAGTACAACGAAGTCTGATTTCGCACCGCGAGGAGTCCGATTGACTCCGACCGAAGTGAAGGTTCTGAGCTTAATCGCTCAAGGTCACAGCAGCAAGGAAGCGGCGGAGAAACTCGTCGTCTCCAAGCGCACGGTGGATTTCCACCTGGCCAACATCTACGACAAACTGCAGGTGAACAATCGTGTTCAAGCCCTGCGGATGGCGACCCGACTTGGCTTGATTCCGTTCGAGCCGTTGTTCGGACAAGGCCAAGGCGAAGCGTAAGCTTCATCACCTTGGAGCGATGGAAACGGCCCGCTGGAGCAATCCAGTGGGCTTTTTCCTTTTTTCGAGGGATCACACCTCTAGGATCAGGGTCACCGGGCCATCGTTGACCAGCTCCACTTGCATATCGGCCCCAAAGACTCCCGTCTCGACCCGGACACCTCGCCCCCTTAGCTCGGCGACAAACCGGTCGAAGAGCTCTCGTCCGGCTTCGTAGCTCGCCGCGCCGGTGAAGCTCGGCCTTCTCGATTTAGCTGCATCCCCGCAGACGGTGAAGTTCGAAACTGCCAGGATCGCACCGCCGGGAACGTCAGCGAGGGCCAGATTCATCTTGCCTTCACCATCGTTAAAGGCTCGCAGACCCACCACTCGATCCGCCAACTTGGCAGCCTGGGCTTCTGTGTCGTCGCGCTGGGCGGCGACCAGAACCAGCGCTCCCGGGCCAATCTCGCCCACGACCTGACCCTCCACCCGAACCACGGCCCGCGAGACGCGTTGCCAAACGGCCCTCACCGCCCGGCCGCCGTCCCGCCGAAGGTTCTGAGAATGCTGATCACATCGCTGAAATGGCTGATCTTGGTCATGACCGCGTTCAGCTCCCCGATCTCATGAATGTCCACGGTCACGCTGATCGAGGCCGTGTTGTTGGGCTGGGTCATGATGTTCCCGCTCACGATATTGATCTTGTTTTCCGCAAAAATCGTGGTGATATCCATCAAGAGTCCGTGGCGGTTGACGGTAACGATCTTGAGGTGGGTTGGGTACGCATTGCCATCTTGTGGCCAATCGAGGGCGGTGACCCGCTCGCCCTCTTTCTGTTCGAGATTGATCGCGTTGGGACAGATTTTGCGGTGGATCACGATCCCGCGTCCCCGGCTGACATAGCCCACGACCTCTTCGCCGGGGACGGGGTCGCAACAGCGTCCGCGGCTGGCCATCATGTCCTTCAGGCTGCCGCTGATGACGAGCTTGCCTTTTTTCGCCGTGCTGGGTTTGATAGTGTCGGCCTGGGGTTCGACCGGGGCGGGTTCCAGTCCACGCAGCTTGCTCACTACGTTTTGGACCGAGAAGATTCCTTCCCCGACCTTCGCCAACATGTCCTGGACCGATTCCGCGTCGTGGTAGGTCACGCGGACCTTTTCGAGCTTATCTTCCCCGATGAAATCCTTCGGTTCGAGTCCTTGGGCTTTCAGTTCTCGTTCGAGGGCGTCCTTCCCGCGACTGGCGTTCTCGCCGCGGTTGCGCTTGCGGAAGTGCTGTCGGAGCTTGCTGCGGGCGTGGGCCGACTTGACGTATTCCAGCCAGTCCAAGCTCGGCTGCGCATTGCTGCGGGTGATGACCTCCACCACGTCGCCGTTCTGAAGTTGGGTGCTCAGCGGCTGCATCTGGCCGTTGATCTTGGCCCCCACCACCAACAGACCGAGGTTCGAGTGGACCCGGAAGGCAAAGTCGATCGGGGTGCTGCCGCTGGGAAGGTCGAGCACGTCACCCTTGGGGGTGAAAACAAAGACTTGCTCGCTGAAGAGATCGGTGCTGAGGCTTCGGAGGAAGTCGCTGGAGGTCCGGTGGTCGCTGCTCCAGTCGAAGAGCTGCTTGCGGAGCTTTCCGATTTGGTTGCTGGAGTTCACGGCCGCGTTGTCGCCGTTCTCCTTATAGCTCCAGTGCGCCGCGACCCCAAACTCGGCGATTCGGTGCATCTCTTTGGTCCGGATCTGGACTTCCAGAGGTTCGCCATGGGGGCCGATGACCTTAGTGTGGAGCGATTGGTAGCCGTTCGGCTTCGGCTTGGCGATGTAATCGCTGAAGAGCCCCGGGATCGGAACCCAGAGTTCGTGCACGATCCCCAGGGCCATATAGCACTCCGCCGGGGTGTTCATGATCACCCGGATCGCCAAGAGGTCGAGGATCTCTTCGAACTTGAATCCGTGCTTGACGATCTTGTTGAAGATGCTGTAGTAGTGCTTCGGGCGGCCCTGGACTTCGACATCCGTCAGGCCGATCTTGTTTAGGTTCTCTTTGGCCTGGAGGATCGCCTCGCGCAGTTCGGTCTCCCGCACTTCCCTCTTTTTGTTGACCAGTTCGCTGATTTCTTGGAATTCTCGGGGATGGAGATGTTTGAAGGCGAGGTCCTCCAGCTGCCATTTCATTTGCCAGATCCCGAGTCGGGCTGCCAGCGGAGCATAGACATCGAGAGTTTCGCTAGCGATCCGGATCCGTTTTTCGGTGCTCAATCCCTCCAAGGTGCGCATGTTGTGGAGGCGGTCGGCCAGCTTGATGACCATGACCCGAACGTCGCTGGCCATGGCCAGGAGCATTTTTCGCAGCGTCTCGGCCGCCTGGGCGCTCTTGGCCGCTTGGCGCTGCTGCTCGGTGAGGGCCTCTTGTCGGGTGAACCGAAGCTTGGTAACCCCTTCGACCAGTTCATAGACGTCGATTCCGAACTCCTTGCGGATCTGTTCGGGGTTGACGGCGGGGCAATCTTCGAGAACGTCATGGAGGAGGGCCGCGCAGATCGAGTCGTCGTCCATGCGGAGTTCGACTAGGATCTGGGCGACCGCGAGTGGGTGGGTGATATAGGGTTCGCCGGACTGACGGGTCTGGCCGGTATGGGCCTCTTCGGCCGAAAAGTAGGCGTAGCGAATCTTCCGGAGGTCGGCCTGCGGGTTCTGCTCCCGAATCGTGGTGAGCAGGTCGTGCAGCCCCTCCGGTTCTTCCCAAGTGTGGGGGATTTCGTACGCGGCGGCCATGCTTGGATTAATGTTTGGTTCTACCTGACCGGCGGCTTGCAGGTTGTCCTGCCGCACTGGGGCAATTGCCAGACTCGCGCGTTCCCTAGCGCGGCTGAGTTTGAAAAGCAAATCCACGCCGCTCGCCGGGGTTGAGTCGGGAGTCGAACGGGTTCGGGGAGCAACAGGGGAGCGGTGGTGAAGCAGCTGGATCCCGGGGAGCGGTGGTGAACCAGTAGGGGAGCAGTGGCGGAAGTCTCTTGCTCAGAATCCTTCCCATTGCTCCCCGAGATCCCATCGCTCCCCTGGGCTCTCAATCCCACACCATTCCCCA
>DDSL01000063.1 GCA_002343825.1 Chthonomonas sp. UBA2391 | reverse complement strand
AAGATGGTGACCGCGTTATCTCCGTCAACGTCTCCGCTGATCAGGGTCACGTTCACGTCGGAGACCGCACCATTGGTGGTATCGACATCCACGACTTTGCGGAGCCAGCGGTCTCCCTTGAGACCCAGCTTCCAGGGTCCGCCGGGGACGGGGCCTGCGATGGCATACGTTCCGGAAAACAGCGTCGCCGTTCCGCTTGCAATCACGTCGTTGGTATTGGCGTCGATGATGTCGTAGTTCACCGAGGAGATCGGATCTCCGCCCCAATCGCCGAAGGTGATCGAGCCAAGAGCTGCGTTTCCTTGGACGGCTCGGTACCGACCGTTCGGGAGGTCGAGTTGGAACTTGTGGATTCCATCGACGAAAGTTGTAAGAGTTGCATCCCCCGCGTTGTACGCGAAGTTGTTGCCGATGTCATAGGCCCAGTCGCCACCTTCGCCGCGGAACTTCCAAGCGTAGCTTGCACCCCCAGCCAGGATCACGTTTCGCTCGAAGAATCCGGTCGACGGCTGATTGAATGGCAAGGCCGAGCTCCAGCCCGTCATGCTTCCGATCAACTCGTAGTTCTTTTCGAGATTCACGAGGCCGATTCGTGGGCTGTTGGGTAGCCATCCGTCGGCAGGATTGGATTCCAAGAAGAAGTTGACGTGGATCTTCCCGTTCGAATTTGCTCGAACCTTGAGATCTTGGAACGATCCGGGTTGTTCGAAGGACCAGTCGGCTGTGCCCACCTTGAAGGTGTATTCATTCCCTGGGACCAGTCCTGCCTTTGTCCCTTGGTAGATACCACCCCCACCCACTTCCGTCAGGAGGACGTCTGGAGTGTATCCATCCCAGCTACCACGGATAAAGTAGTCCACTGCGAATGCCGACTGCGAGAGGGTCGCGAGGCCGATTGCCGACGCTGCCAATTGCCATTTCATGTTTCTTTGCCTTTGTTCGATCGGGCTCACGGACACTTCCCCCAAACGGGGGGTTTCTCCTCGCGGGCCACGTCGCCTCAATTTCATTCTATTAGATAAATCCTTTAATCAAGCCTAGAATCTTGCATATTGATGTGAAAATCGCAATTTCTGGCAAGATTCGCAGGTTTTCGCCCCTACTGTTGGAACTTCAGGTCCCTGTATCGCACCTCGATGAGTTGGCGATTATCATGCGAAAGCGCGATCGGGCCGACGAGAGCCGACGCCGGGAGTCCTCGCCAAGCCGTCTCGCCGAGGGTCTGCCACTCGCCTTCCGCGCCGCGTCGGAACTCGGCCTTGATTCGCTCCCCTTTTCGGGTCAGGCGGAGAACAAGATCCTTGATCTCGCCCTTGTTGTCCCCGATGCTGCGAGTGGTGAATGTTTGCGGCTCTCGCTGGGCGAACTGGACCTCGCCGGATGGAAAGACGGAAAGGATCACATGGGGGGAGTGGGGCTCAAGGGATGCCCGAATCATCAGCCCTGCCTTGGAGTAGGTCTCGATGTTTTCCATCTCGGCGATTTGAACTTCGATGGAGAAGTCACCTTCGGCTTTTCGATGCAGAAAGTTGAACTGGTCGTTGGAACCCCAGATGTCTTCTCCGCCGCCATAGAGGTCAAAGGTGCCGTCGTCGTTCTTGCGCAGGCCTCCCGCCAGCGAGCCCCCAATATCGGCCTGAGACCACCCGATGAGTCGGTCTCCACCGAGGGGCTTTCGCCGTCCATTCCGTGGGGCCGGTGGTTCGGGAAGCTTCACTCGCTCGGGGGCCAGCATCTTCCGCAGATCCTCGTAGATCGTGTAGGGCATGTCGGCGTGCATGCGGAAGAACTCGCGGATGACCTCCAGCCGCGAGGTTCGGAAGTTGATATTGGGAAGGCGATTCTTATTCGTGACCATCCCCCAGATGGCGTCCCCGCCGACGCCGCCCGGCTTGCTGAGGGCCTTGTAGCTCCACATCGTGGTCTGCCAGCCATAGGATTCATGCAGGTCGAAGGTCCGCCGCATCATCTCAGCCCCTCCCGCCGATTTGAAGAGCACGTTCATCTCGCCGATCAACAGGGGCACGTTCATGCGGTCGATGTCGTTTGCCAGGAGTTGCAGGCTACTGAGATGCTGAAAATGGGTCTCCGGAGTGGGCGGGCGGCCGTCAAAGATGCCGGGATAGAAGTGGCGCTGGAAGCCGACATTTCGCCATCCCCGGTTCTTGGGGTCGCCATAGAAGCCGATCCCGTTATACGTGTCGTGGGCATAGATCAGCGTGTTGGCATCCACCTGCCGAATCGCTCGGACGAGCTGATCGGTGACCATCAGAACCTGCTGATCGGTCCCGCCATAGGGCTCATTCATCGGGTCGTAGGCAAGAAGCGCCGAGCGGTTCTTGTAGCGCGTCGCGATCTGTTGCCACAGCCAGGCCAGCCGTGTCTGATTGCTAGGAACCGTCCAGAGCTGGTTGCGATTCACCTCTCCCGAGTGGTCGAAGGGGTTTTGGCTGCCTTGGACCGCATGCATATCCAGAATGAGATAGAGGCCGTTTTGGTCCGCCCAGTTGAAAATCCGGTCGAGCCATACCCAGGCGTCGGGTTTGAGTTGCATGGGGGCGGCGTCGCTCTCGAACAAGCGATAGTTCAGCGGGATCCGAAGCAAGTTGAAGCGGAAGCTCTTGATGATGGAGAAGTCTCGCTCGGTGATCCACGAGTTCCGATAGATCTCCATCAGAGCGTTCTTCTCAGTTTCACCGAACCTCTCGGTCAGGATGGCTTCTAGGCTCACCCCATCCACCGAGCCGCCCGCCGGCTGAACTTGGTCCCACATCCAGTGCTCGATGACGAACCAGTTTCCGAGGTTAACCCCTCGCAAGGTCACGGGTTTGCCCTGGGGATCGACGAAGCGCTTACCCTGAAGAGTCAATTTGGGCGGAGCGGCGAGAGCCGAGCCGATCGAGACCAGCGCGCAAAGAAGGAACAACAGCGTTCTCATGATAAATCCTTTAATCAGAACCTTCGCCTTATCATATCGCATCTTTCGCCAAGGAGCAAGGGAAATCGCCAAAAAGATCCGGTCCGTGGTAAGACGGGCGAGATGGAGCGGTTGCTTTGGGTGTTTGCCGGCGGTGGTTTGGGAGCGGTTGCCCGCTATCTGATGACGGAAGCGATCCAGGTCCGTGCCGCCGGCAGCTTTCCGTATGGGACGCTCTCGGTGAACCTGGTGGGAGCCCTGGCCATGGGGTTGCTGGTGGGGATGACTCTCCTGCGGGAATCCGGCGATACCCTTCGACTGTCTTTGGGGGTCGGACTGTTGGGGGGATTTACGACGTACTCCGCGTTTTCGCTTGACGCAGTCCGGTTGCTGGAATCCCGGGCATGGTCGGCCTTCGGAATGTATGTCCTCGGGACCGGGATCGGGTCGATATTGCTCTGCGCCCTAGGCCTCGTCGCTGGACGGCTGCTCGTGGGCCAATTCGTCAAGCCTTAGCCGGATGGCCAGGGGATAGGCTTGGTGCTCCAGGCGAAGCACTCGGGCGGCCAGAGCTTCGGGCGAGTCCTCGGGTTCGATGGGGCACGAGAGCTGGACGAGGATCCGGCCCTCGTCATAGATCGGCGTCACGAGGTGTACGGTGCAGCCCGATTCACGTTCGCCCGCGGCGAGCACGGCTTGATGGACGTGCATCCCGTACATCCCTTTTCCCCCGAACTTGGGGAGCAAGGCCGGGTGGATATTCAGTACACGGCCGGGATGCTGGTCCAGTACTTCCGCCGGAAAGAGGCTCATGAATCCAGCCAGGCAGACGAGGTCCACTCCATCCAGAACTCGGGCGAGCTCCGAAGGATAATCGGCGGACTTTGGGCTGAGGATGGTGGTGGGAATGCCCATCTCCCGGGCCGATTGGACGGCGGGCGAATCCGGGGTCGGGGCGAGGACGCACTCGACGCGGCCGGGGAACTCCTCCGCCCGTCCAGCCTCGATCAGGCGGCGCATGTTGCTTCCGCGCCCCTTGCTGCCCACCATGACGGCGATCCTAGCCATGGGCTCATTGTGGCATCGGGGTGGGCTTGTGGGCGCCGACCGAGGGCGATGGCCTCGGTCGGCGTCGAGGAGCTCGATTAGCCGACGGTGACGCGTTCGCCGAGGGCGTTGACGGCGTCCCAGTCGATGCACTGCAGATAGGCCTCGATGTACTTCATCCGGGCCGTTCCGAAGTCGATGAAGTAAGCATGCTCATAGACATCCATCGCGAGGACCAAGGTGTGGTTCCAGATCGGGAAAGTGTTTTGGGCATCGCCGATGTAGTTGAAGACACGCTTTTCGGCGTGATCATAGGCCAGGTAGACCCATCCGCGGCCGGCCATTCCGGTGGCTTTCCAGTCGGCGACCCAGTTCTCAAAGCTGCCGTAGGCCGCGACGATCAGCTCGCCGGTCTTGCCGGTCGCCGGTCCGCCTTCTCCACCGAGGGTTTCGAAGTAGATGTTGTGGTTGATCAAGCCTTCATAGGCAAAGGTGTAGTCCACCTTCAGGGCTCGCATCTGGCTATAGATCTGGTTTGCCTTGGTTGGGTCAGGAACGCCCATCTCAAGGAGAGCCTTGCGAATCTCGTTGGTTTTATTTGCGTAGCCCTGCCAAAGCTTGAGGTGCTCGTCGTGGGTTTTTCGACTGATGCCGACTCGCTCAGAGGTGTAAACCTTTTCGGGGATGGCAGAAGGGACTTCGACAAGTTTGGGTTCCATAGGGTTTGAGTTCTCCAGTCTGGCGGTGGATCCTATCTTTGGGAGTGCGCCCACCGCAACCGCCGATGCGGCAGTCGCCAAAACCTGTCGGCGGGTGAGCAAGAATTCGGGTTCCATAGCCTTGCGGGTGATTCTACGCCGATGGCGGGATCCGTATTTCAGCGGGCTAGAATGAGGAGCATGAATCCGTATATGACCAAAGGGGCAGCGGCTTCGGCCCGAGCCATTGAGCAGCTCTCCGCTCAGCTGGGCGGTCCGACTTGGGACGAGCGGAGAGATCCTGATCGATTTACGCCGCGGGAGGTCTTGGCTCATCTGGCGGACTGGGAACCGATCCTGCGGGCGCGGATCGAAGGCGCACTGGGATCCCCAGACTTCGTGATTACGCCGTATGACGAGACCCAGCGGGCAGAGGCGGGGGCGTACTCCAGCAAGGATCCGCAAGCTTCACTGAGGCTGTTCCTCGCCGACAGAGCCCGCACCGTCGCCTTGCTGGGAACCTTGACCCACGACCAACTTGCTCTGACCGCCACCCACCCCGAGAACGGGCCGATGACGGTCTCCGACCTAGCGGCGTTCTTCCTTGGCCACGACGCCTATCACATCGACCAATTGCTCGAATACCTCGCCGAACCGAAGACGGTCGGGACCTGGTAGGGGGTGGAGAGTAGTGAGTAGAGAGTGGAGAGTGGAGAGTAGAGAGTAGAGAGTAAGACCAAGCGGCTATTGTCCTCTCTCTATTGTCTAATCTCTATTCTCTAACCCCTACTCACTAACTTTCGCAGTTCGCTTTTTGAACTCGTTTTTGGCCGCGATACAGGCGCGACTGGCGGCGTTGACGAGGTTGTCAAAGGTCGCTGCGTAGTGCATGTTTGCCCGTTCTTTGCTCCGGCGGCCGCCGCTGATTCCGATGCAGAACCGGATCGGCTCGCCGAAATCATCTACGAGTTCGCTCTCCGCCCGTTCTTGCAGATACATCGCGAGTTCCTCGGCCTCGTGGCGGTCTCGCGTGGTTCCAATCGCGAATTCATCCCCGCCATAGCGAACGAGGACATCGCGGGTTGGGTCGACCGATCGGCGAAGAAGGCCCGATACGCGCCGCAGGATCTTGTCTCCGACCACATGGCCGTGCTCCTTGTTATAGGACCCAAAGTCGTTAAGGTCCAAGAACAGCAGAGAGATCTCTTGCCCGCTCCGGAGCGTCTCGACGCTCCATTCGCGGAGGCGGTCCACCCGGCCCAGATTCGTGAGCGGGTCCCACGTGTAGCGGTGCTCTTGAAGAAGAGTGTTGGGGGTCAGAAGCCCGAGGTACCGCTCGTCATCCAGCACGAGGGCAAAATCCAGGTCGTCGTGATAGAAGCGCTCGCTGGCCTCGGCGATGGTCATCGAACTCTCAAAGATTGGTTGGGGATCTTCCATGAGTTCGGCCACGAGGACATTGCTGGCCGCAACCTTGAGCATCGATTGAGTGACGACTCCGACGAGGCGGTCATTTTCTAAAACGCCGATCGCCTTGAGGCGGTGTCCCTGCAAGAGAATAAGTGCCGAGGCCACCTGGTGCCCGGGATTGACCCACACCGGAACTAGTTTTAGATCTGCAAGTGTCCTCATCCAACCAACTCGTGCCGCACACTATCCCTAAGCCACCCTTCACACACCGGATCGCCAAGGCAATCTACCGGAGGTCGACCAACACTCGCTGGCCTACGGGTGCATCCTTCAGACGGACTCAAAGGGGAAGAAAAATGCTCGAGTCAAGGAATCTCGCAATTTTACGTGATCGGAAACAATTTTGCCGGACTCAACCTCCTTGGCGAAGCGGTGGACCTGGCCATCCCGGAGGTGGAGAACCCCAGCGACGTCCTCTTCGGGAAGGGACATCACATCGCGCAAGTAGTAGGCGGCGAAGGCGGTTCGGTCTGCCTCCCGAGGGAATGCCGACCGGAATGCCGGGAGTTCGAGGAGCTCCATCACGTGGTCTCGGACGTCCCATCCGTCACCCCCAGTGAGGTCGTGGGCCAAAACCCCGGCCGCGCGAGGCTCTCGCTCGGGGCCCATCCATCGGCGATGCATCACTCTGAGCCGCTGGAGTCCGCCCACCAGAGCGTGCCCGGTACCCGGTAGCTTGAGGGCCATCAGCCGGAGGATCGACTCGGAAATTTCCATCTCTAGGCTCTGGGCCAGGTGTCTCAGAAGCAACAGTCGTTCCTGCGGACTCGGCTCACCGAGTTCGACTGTGTTCCAGTTGCGAGAATAGGCAAGGAGACCGCGAATCGGCCGACTGACCTTGCTGCCCTCAAAGGCGATGAGTGTGGGCTTACCGGTCCTGACTCGTCGCTCTAGAACCAGCCGCAACCGATGCTTGAGCCGAGGGGTCCGGAAGGCGATCTCGGCCATGTCGATGATCAACGGCCGGGGCGAGTCGAAAAGAGGGTCGATCTTGAGGAGGTCCGGCAGGTTGTAGGTTCGGAGGTCGTAACCCGACTCCATGCGATAGGTCCGCTGGACGCACTGGAGGAGGTGAGACTTTCCGGAGCCCTGGGGCCCGACGATACAGCTAAACCCGATCAACCCGGTGGCAAACATCAGGCAGCTTTCGGTCGCGCGAATATTGCAGGGAAGGGCCAAAAAGCTGGAGAAACCCTCACGGCGGGGCTGATAGAGCGCCTGAGAGATGCGGATGGAGCTCTCTGCGTCCAAGTCCACAACTGGCCCTCGACTTGTCTGTAATTCCATGACAGGTTCGGCTAATCCACTACTTAGAGGAACCAGCGGCTTCACCTCAAACTTGATCTTGCCACTCCAACCCACTTCGTGACCTCGGGATTTGTTATTCCCAAGTTAAAGCTTAACCTATCTAGGTCTAGAATTGCGCTGAAGAGCGCAGGAATACATGCAGAAACTCAGAGATTTCCACATGCTTTCCGGGGAAATCACTTGTGTTCGATTTGGGGCCAATAGGTCTCGTACTGAAAGCCCGGGCTGTGGTCCACGTTGTGGCAGCTACCGCAAGATTGCCTGGCATCGCGGGGGGTCCTGTTCCTTTCGGGGTCGGAGACGTGGGCCGCGCTGGGGCCGTGGCAACTTTCGCAGCCGACATTGGCGAGCCGGGGCGTTTTTTGTCGGCTTTGGAATCCGGTCTCATCTTCAAGCCCCACGACGTGGCATCCGACGCAGTCCGGATCGGCATCATGGCCATCGGCTTCGAGGGTGCGCAGAGCGGTGCTGTGCTCGCTCACGAGCCATTCGCGATGGGCTTCTTGGTGGCAGCTGGAGCAGCTGAGGGAGCCCGCATAGGGTTCGCTGGGGCGTCGGGGAAGCTTTTCGAGCAATCTCTCCCCTTCCACCCGCTCCAGATATTGGGCCATGAGTTGGCTCGTGGCGGGGTCATCCGGGACCTGGGGTCCGAGGTCGATAATTCGGGCCGCTTTGATCTTGCCCGCGAGCCAAGAAACTTGTACGAGAACTTTGCCCTTCTCACCGCCACCGACGAGGGTGGCTTTCCCGATGGATTCCAGTGCGGCGCTTGGCTTGGCCGCGCTGCGATACAGAACCAAGCACGGCCAATCGATCTTTGCCGCTACGGAACGGGCGGATTCGAGGTTGCCGTCCCAAAGGAGCAAGGAGGGCTGGGCGTCTCGCAGCTCTTCGGTCCAGCGGCGCGCGCCGCGGATCACCAGGCCTTGCGCTTCACGTTCGCTCGGAGCCCAGGTCTGAGCGGCCTCACCAGTCGCCGAGAGAAAGGTCTCGCCCGAGAGTCGGTGGGCGTTTTCCAGGAGGACTTCGGCGAGTTGAAGATCGCTCTTGGTCGGGAAGACGGCATCGACCCCCGAGGCCTTGAGGGCCTGACCTAGGGTCTCGCTCTTCATCTCGTCCTGTCGACTGGGACCCGAAAGAAACTGACCGTTGAGCACGAAGATCGTGGGCCCCGAGGCACGGATCGAGCGCACTGCAGAGACCATTCGCTTGATTCCCCCGCTCATCGGCTTCACGCATCCGCACGGGCTCAAATAGCTCTTGAGGTCGCCAGCCAAAAGAATCTGGACCGGGCGCTCTTCTGGAGAAAATCCGACTGCGGCGACCCCTGCCACGGCGAAAGCAAGCAGGCTCTTCATCGCACGGTGCCCGAAATCGGGATCTCGAACAGTGGCTGGCGAGGATCATCGGTCCGGACCTTGAGGGTGGCCGAGAGGGATCCGATGGGGGCCTTGCCGTCATAGCGCAACTGCACGCGCCATTCGGACCCGTCGGCTCCGGGCTCGATCTTGGCCGAGAGATTGGGGTGGTCCACCTCGGCAGATAGGATTCGGAAGGGTCGATTGGGCCGAGCCAGGAGGACGGTAGTTCCGGTCGGGGTGGCGGTCAGCTCACCAAAGAATGCCGTCAACGGAAGGGCGACGATTCCTTTTTGAACAAAGAAGCTGGTGGCCACCGGTCCAGGCAAGTCCGTTCCCTCGGCCACCAGGGTGATCTGCGCCCGACCAGGGGGAATCTCGGGACTGCCCAGTAACCGCACTCGGTAGCCCTTTCTCTTTCGCGCTGGTTCGCCCAGGCCAGGGTCGGCGATCTCTCCTTCCCAGGGTTCCAGTTCGGTCAGGACCGAGAGGCCCACCACTCGGACCCGATCGATTTTGCCCTGCAGCTCCTCGCTCAGCACCAGGAAGATCTCGGCCTGAAGTCCGTTTTCTTCTGCTACTAAGACGGGTGACCCGGTGGCGGTGAGGAATCGGAAGGAGGGCTCGACATAGAACCTGACCGGGATCCGGAAGGCGTTGCGGTCGGGGTCGTTACTATAGAAGTAGAGAGCCTTGTCAAATGGCCCCGGGGTGTCGGTGGTGTCGATGGTGACGGGGACGACGGCGGTTTGCCCGGGCTTGATGGGGGCAACCTGACCGACGGCAAAACATCCGCAGTCGGGGGTGAACCCATAAACCAGGTCGACATTTCCGTTGTTGGTCACGGTGATGCGAAAGTTGGTGATCGACCCCTGAGCCACCGTCCCTTGCTCAAACTTGTCGTGCGAGAGCGCCGCAACTGACTTCGCTGGGGTGAGGGCCGTCCTCGTCCGGGCTGTGGTCCGCAGAGTGTCGGCTACCTTTTGGATCTCCCGCACAAGGGCAACCGTGCGGCCATCAACTCGAGGCACGACTCCATAGGAGGATTCGAGCCGCCCCATGACGGTTCCGAGTCGTGGGGAACGCTCCAGTCCCAGACTTCGGCCAATGGCAAACAGGATCTCGCATTCCACATCGCGGGGAGAGATCGGATAGCGGTACTGCGTTCGAACAAGGGAGAGGACGGCTTCGACCTGGGGTTCTGAGGGAGCGTCGCTGTCAAAGTACACCGCTCCAGCCGGTCCCACCGAGTCCGGGTTTTCAGGAAGCTCCTTGACGAAGGCCACCTTGAGGACAGGATCTGTCTTGCCGAGCCGAATCTTGAGCTCCGGCAAGGCGCGGGTCCAGGCTTGGATCGCTCGGTCTCGGGCGTCGGAAAACTCCTTCCGTCGGTCCGCTGGGATCTCGCTCTCGTCCCACTGCAGGGTGATCTCAAGGGTGGGGAGCCGGCGCGCCAGTTGTTGGGCGAGGGTGAAATCTCCCTTCAGGCTGGCCTCTTGGAGTCGGATCGCGGTTTGGTGGAACGGAGTACTGCTGCCGACCGGGGGCATGGGTCCCACCTGGGGGGCAGCTCCGACGAGCGCAACGAGTGTGGAAAGCAAGGCAGCCCCGTGCATAACTTGAGATTACCGAAGAGTCGACGTCTGGCTGGCGTCCACGGTTCGGACAAAGAAAGAGCCGCCCCGAGGAATGGATTCCTGGGAGCGGCGTCGCGGTTTGAGAGTGGAGTTAGTCTTTGTTCTCGGAGGACTCTTGGGGTTCCGGGTTCCGGTCGCGTCCGTAGTCGCCTCGGCGCGGTCGCGGGAAGCTCCGCTCCGTGCTGGCCGTCATTTCGGTAACGACAAACGGGAGGAGAGCCATCTCTCGTGCGCGGCGGATGGCGCGGGCGATCATGCGCTGCTGCTTCGCCGTGTTGCCGGTGACCTTCGAGCTGAGCATCTTGCCCCTCTCGTTGATGAATCGCTTGAGCGTGGCGACATCCTTATAGTCCACCGACTCAATCTTTTGAACGGTGAGGAAGCTGACGCGCTTGCGTCGTCGGGATCGGAACTTGGGTTCGCCGGCAAGGGCGCCGATAGCGGCGTCGCTCTCGCGCGTTGCTCGCGCGTCCCCTCGGTTACCAGCGGTGTTTGGCGCGCCCTCGGGGGATCCGGCTGGCTGCGCCTGCGTGGTTTCTTCTGCCATGTGTAATTTCCTTGTGTGTTCCTGCGTGCAGGACCCCAAAGGGTACCCCAACTGGTGGGCTCCGCAACGCTAACGGGATGGGCTAGTATTTCTGCGGGCTTTTGCGGATGAGTAACACCGTTTCGCGAAAAGTGGTGCATACTACGGTTTGTGTTAAGGGATGTTCCTTAACCGAGTCATTCCGGATTTTTCGGAAAGGTGAGCAAAAAATGAAGACGAAAGTTTTGGCAATCGTTGCCGTTCTGGGCGCTGCTGTGGCGTCCCAAGCCCAAGTTCTTTACTCGACCGGCTTTGAGTCGTTCGCCAATGGCGCCCTCAACGGCCAAGGCGGCTGGTTGACCGACCCGGGTTATGATGTCGTGAGCGGCTTTGCCCAATCCGGCAACAAGTCGGTCAAGTTCGACACTGGTCCTGCCTCTGGTTCCAACTGGGGCTGGTGGGATCCGTTCAGCTACAACCCGGTGACGGCCGCCAACAAGATCCTCACGTCCACCGTCTGGATCCACTACAACGAAGACAACAGCGCGGCCAACTCGTTCTTTGGTCTTGACATGTACAGCCCGGCTGTGACTCGCGTCGCTCTGGCTCAGATCAGCAGCGCTGGTGCCGTCAGCGGCAACGTTGGAACAGGTTCGATCACGACCTTTGCTGGCCTCACCGCCAACAAGAACCAGTGGAACCGACTTGACGTCACGCTGAACTACACCAGCGGCCGCATGAGCGTCGCTCTGAACGGCGTGACCTCGTCCACGACCATCTCGCTGGCTTCGGTCGCCACCACGGTGATCGACGATGTCGACCTGGTTTCGCGAGCCACCGGTTTCGAAGTCG
This sequence comes from Chthonomonas sp. UBA2391, assembly GCA_002343825.1. Taxonomy (GTDB): domain Bacteria; phylum Armatimonadota; class Fimbriimonadia; order Fimbriimonadales; family Fimbriimonadaceae; genus UBA2391. Next base: position 15,477 of record DDSL01000063.1, on the reverse strand, counting down.
GACACTTCGACAACCTGAGCATCCAAGCCGTGCCTGAGCCCGGAACCATGGCCGCTCTCGGTCTCGGTGCCGCTGCTCTTCTCCGACGCCGCAAGAAGTAATCGGCTAGGGGTTTAGAACCTAGGGGCTAGAGAATAGGAATAGGGATTTTCCCTACCCTTCTTCTCTAGCCCCTTCTTCTTTTTCTCGCCCTAAAACATCCCCACAATTTTGCCTTCAGAATCTACATCAATCTGGTGGGCCCCGGGGGTCTTGCTCAATCCGGGCATCAGCATGATGTCGCCCGCGACCATCACTACGAACCCGGCCCCGAGACTCGGTCTGACCTCGCGGACGTGGATCCGGAAGTCCTTCGGGTCGAGCCCCGCGTCGGCCTGATCGCTGAAGTTGTATTGGGTCTTGGCGATGCAGATGGGCATCTCTCCGTAGCCCTGCTTGCGGATCCAGGCGAGCTTCTTGGTGGCCGCCTCGCTCCACGTCACTCCGGTTCCGCCATAGACCTTCTGGACAACGGCTTCAACCCGTTCCTCCATCGGCATTCCGTCGGTGTGAATTGGGGAGAACGCACTCCCGGCGTCCGCCGCCGTCGCAACGGCTTCGGCGAGCTCGCGACACCCCTCGCCCCCGTCGGCAAATCCGGTACTGAACGCGCAGGCGACCCCTTGATCGGCGCACCAGTTCCGCACAAAGGCGAGATCTTCGGCTCCATCATCTCCAAATTGGTTGACCGCCACGACGACGGGTGGCCCGTATTGCCTGAGGTGATCCAAGTGCTTGCGGACGTTGGTGATCCCCGCTTCTAAAGAACCCTCGCCGTGGTGCCGGATCGCTCTCAGGGTCACCACCAGAACGATGGCTGCGGGGTGGTGGCCAAGTCGAGGGATCACCAGGTTCATGAACTTCTCGGCTCCGAGATCGCTGGCAAAGCCGGCCTCGGTCACGGCGAATTCGGCCAGGCCAAGTGCGCCCTCGATGGCGAGCAGGCTGCAGGTCCCGTGGGCGATGTTGGCGAAGGGGCCACCATGGACCATCGCCGCGCCACCCTCAAGGGTCTGAACCAGATTCGGGCGAAGTGCATCGCGAAGGAGGGCGGTCATCGCGCCATCCGCCTTGAGGTCCCGGGCGGTGATCGGTTTGCGCGCCCGGGTCGTCCCGACCACGATCCGCCCGAGGGCCTCTTTCAGTTCAGCGAGCGTCCGAGAAAGCCCAAAAATGGCCATGATCTCGCTGGCGGGGGTGATCACGAATCCGTCTTGGCGCGGATAGCCGTTGGCGGTCCCTCCAAGGGCCACCATGATTTCGCGCAGAGCCCGGTCGGGCATGTCCACAGCGCGGGGCCAGGTCTCTTGGCGCACGTCGATCGCCAGGTCGTTGCCATGGTGAATGTGAGCGTCGAGGAGGGCGCTGAGCAGGTTATGCGCGGCCGAGATCGCGGGGAAGTCGCCGGTGAAGAAGAGGTTGATATCCTCCATCGGCAGAACCTGGGAATAGCCCCCGCCGCACGCGCCACCTTTCGCCCCCATCACCGGTCCAAGAGCCGGTTCGCGGAGAGCCGGTATCGCTCGTCGCCCGATCTTTTGAAGTCCCTGGCTTAATCCGACTGAGGTCGTGGTTTTGCCCTCACCAAAGGGGGTCGGGGTCATGGCCGTGACCAAGATCAGCTTGCCCGGAGACTGCGACCGCACATGGTCCACGCCCGACCAGGTGAGCTTGGCCTTTGCCCGGCCGAGGGGCTCGAAGTGGTCGGAAGAAAGGCCCGCCTCATGGGCAATCTGTTCGATTGGCCTGAGGCGGGCCGCCTGTGCAATCTCTAAGCTAGTGGCCAATGCATCTCCTGGTCGCCATACAGCGTTTGGATATACGCTACCTGGCCCAGGTGATACAGTGTGTTCCAGTGGTGGAAGGCCATGACTTCCAGCATCGAGTAGGGGCGCCCGGGGCGGCTTCGGAGGCAGATCTTGTGCTCCAAAAGCTCGTCGGGCAAGGCAAGAATTTCTTCTCGGAGAACGTTCCAGTTTTGCTCAAGTTCGTTCTCGCAGTCCTCAAGGGTCTCCATGGTTTGACGATCTCTCAAGAACTCCAACCCAGTTTCAGCATCATAGAATTCAACTCCTCTTTGGCGGAGGATAAGAGCCACGATGACCGGCGATTGGGCAACTTCTCGGGCGATCTGAATCATGGAGCGTCCATTTTCGTGGATCTGCCATTCCAACTTTTCTGGCGCGGTTTCCCTCAGCAGGGTGAGGAAGTGCCGTTGCACAAGCTCTGTCATCTGAATAATCAAGAGCTTTTCGTTCATGGTTCACTGATTGTACCAATAAATTAGTACATTGAATCATGATGCGCAAGAATTCCAAAACCCTGCTAAAAAGAAGCAATCTTGAAGCGTTCGAGATGCTTTCAATGCAATCTATCTGCATTTGAAAGAGATTAGTAAACAGAGCCTGCGGGGAGAAGATCTTCTCCCGCCGGCAGCCATGCTCTCGAATTCGTTGTGGACTACATACCGGCTTCGCCGAATCCGTTGCTGAGCGCGATGTAGTCGAACACCGTGATCGCACCGTCCCCGTCAAGATCTGTGTCGGCGTCCCAGTTCGCGTCTCCTTCAACGGAGTCGAATGCAAAGCTGAGCTGGATGTAGTCGAAGATGGTGATTTCGTCGTCGCCGTCGATGTCGCCGTTATACGACACAACTTCCCCGACATTGGCTTCCTGACCGACTTGGGTGGTGTAGGTCCCGACCGGCCGACGAGTCAATCCGGTGCGGGCCTTCAACAACACCCGATAGGTCCCCGGTGTCGAGGGGCCCAAAGCCGTGAAAAAGCCGTTCGCATCCACCAGTGCGTCGGCCACCCCGACGATCAGGTCGTTCGAGACGTTCTGGTAGGTCACCCTCAGCCGCATCTGAGTTTGGTCCGCCAGAGCGAGGAGGGTGTACCGTCCACGGATGCCGGGGCCGTCCACCGCTTTGCCCTTGACCCATCGAAATGAGTTCTGGAAGAGCCGAGCAAAGTTCGGGTCGTTGAACTGAGCCAAGCCGTTCACTGTCGCGTAATGGAAGATCCGGCCGAGACCTCGCTGGCCCCCAAAGGCAAGAGGGCGAGTGACCACGCCGTCTTGGTAAGAAAAGAAGACCTGCGCCTCGCTTTTGGGAGTGATAAACGTGTACGTACCACCTCCTACGCTATCGAGAGGAATCGTGAAGGTGGTCGGGAGTCCTGCGTGAATGGTGGGATTAGAAACCACGGTCGACGTCGAAAGGCTTGGATTGTTGGAGTAGTTACCAGCATAAGTTCCGAACCAATCGGGGGCCATCAATGCGTGATATCCGGAACTGACGCCCCAGATAGCCCATTCAGAGGTGACGAGTCCTCCACCTCCGCGGACGTAATTCTTGAGATCCCCCTGAACCAAGTTAGGCAGGTTGCTAGAAAAGACGAAATTTGGTTGGAGGTAAATCGCGTCGTACGCGAAGAAGTTGAAGCCGATTGGCGTCTGATCGGGGCGCGGCAACAGCGTGACATCGTTGCCATCGTTGGCAAGAACAGAAACGACTTTCGCATCAATTGCCGGCGCTCCCGAGGAGAGAACGCCGATCTTGCTCTGGGTGAGGCCAGATGCGGCAAGAGCGACGAGCGCCATGGACAAGGTTACACGGGCCTGAATCACACGATCATTGTATCAACAACCGGCCGCTAGATCAATTCCGCCACGACTTCGCTGCAAAAATGCCGACCCGTCGGAGTTAATCTGGCGTTATTGCCAGCCCATTCCAGCCATCCTCTCGACTCTACCGTTTGTAATCCCTGGGGGTCGGGGGCATAGGGAGCGAGCTCGATCCCTTCGTTGAGTCGTAGCCCCAGCATGATCCGCTCGGTACGATGCTCGCCGAGGCCAAGGGTTTCTTCGTCGCAGGCAAGCTCGGATCCGGCCTCGACCCGTTCGCAGTAGAGCTGGGGGTGCTTGGTGTTGGTGTATCGGCGGCGGCTCTCCACCGGCCCGATGGCCCCGACCGCGCCCGGACCATAAGCCAGGTACTCCTCGCCCAGCCAATAGCATCGGTTGTGTTCGCATTGCCGCCCCGGCTTGGCAAAGTTGCTGATCTCGTATTGCTCATACCCATGGTCGCCGGCCATCTGGAGGGCAAGGTCATACATGCGGACCTGAGCTTCGTCATTGGGGAGGTCGAGCATGCCCTTCAGATGAAGCCGGTAGTAGCGAGTGTTGGGCTCGATGGTGAGGCAATAGAGTGAGAGGTGTTCGGGCTTGAGGCTCAGCGCCGCCTCCAGGTTTCTCTGCCAAGCGGCCATGGATTGGCCGGGGAGCGCGAACATCAGGTCGAGGTTGAGATTGTCGAACCCTGCTTGCCGCGCGGAGAGAACCGCCTTTCCCACCTCATCGGCAGCGTGGACCCGGCCCAGGCGAATGAGGTCTTCCTTCACAAAGCTCTGGGCCCCGAGGCTGACTCGGTTGAATCCGGCCTCGCGCATCGCCGCAAACTTGGGCCAATCGACGACTCCCGGGTTCGCCTCGCTGGTGATCTCGCAGTTCTCGATCGGGGGATGGGTTTCGAGGACGGCCCGGAGCAATCCACAAAGCTGGGGAGCGGTGAGGAACGTAGGAGTTCCCCCACCGAAGAAGATGGTTTTGGCCGGACGTCCGGCCCAAGGGCTCCGCCGGATCTCGGTCTCAATCGCGGCCACCGTTCGGTCGATGATCTCGCCTGTCATCGCGTAACTGTTGAAATCGCAGTAGCCGCATTTGCTGGGGCAAAACGGCGTGTGGACGTAAACCGCAACCGGGGACTGGTCCATGCCTTAGAATTCCTCGTTGGGATCGATAAGTCCTTTTTCGAGAAGTAGCTTTCGAGTGTTGCGCATGGAATAGAGCAACGCAAGGACAAAAATCGTGTAGAAGACCCCAAATTCGATGGATATGGTCGGGTTGCCACAGAGAAACCCCTGAAGCATCATTAAACCCGAGAGGGCGGCGACCGTCCAACAGAGGTTACTGGGTGGCAATTGTCGGTAGGATCGCCATAACCAGATAACGATGGCAATCGCGGGGAGGACCATCAGGGCAGCGGCAACCAGACGCGCGTGGCTGGTCGTGTGTTCGACCAGTCGAAGGAGTTCCTCCCGAGTGGCGTCTCCATGCTCCATAAGGAGAAAAGTCGATAGGATGCTCTGACCCCCAATCATCAAAAGCTGCGCCATCGCGATGAACAGGAAAGTTGGTCTTCTCGTCCGCCAATCCCAGAGCTTCCAGCGCTCCTTCCAGTTCTCCGGCTGCCTCAAGACCGTCGGTTGCATGATCTTGGGTTCTACGCATTTGGTGGCTTCAGGGTGCGTAGGTCCGACCCTTCCAGCTCACCCGACCTTGCCGACGCCAGACCACGCTGCGAAGGCAAACGTACGCCCCGATTGAGAGGGTGATCGGGCTCAAAAGAGCCAAGACTGGAAACCACAAGCTCGCCCGGCGAGAGAGCCAGCCGACGCAAGTCCCCGAGAGGAAGAACAGCGCGCCGGGGACCCAGTGCCCGGCCACCGCGAGCGGTAACCAGAGCCACGCCGCCAGCAGCATCAGCAGGGCAAAAGCCACCGTACCCGCCGCCGACCCCGCGATCTCATAGGAGTTCTTGCTCATCCCGTCGATCGCCTCCCCGGGTGACCGGTACATCCGAACCCCGAGGATCGAGCCCAGATCGAGCACACGCACCCGGACTTTGAGCCGAGCCAACAGCCGCCCCGTGGCGACGTCTTCCAAGATACGCCCGCGCAGGGTCTCGTGAGGGTTGACTTCCCAATACGTAGAAGTCCGCCAGGCCACGACCTGGCCGTTGGTGAAGAAGTTATGCCCGACCCCGGTGCGGGCGACGAGGCCAAAGGGGTTCGTCCCGGCCAAGCTCCAGGGGACCCATTCCAAGAAGATCGGCTCGCCACCTCCGCCTGCGATCAGCCGGGTGCTGCCGGTGAGCACCGGAGCCCGGCGACCTTGGTCGGCCAAAGTCCGGCCCATGGCCTCCAAAAAGTCCGCCTCGGGGGCTACATCCGCATCAAGGAACAGCATCCATTCGCCGCTAAACCCTTCGGCGGCGGCCTTGGCAAGTTCAAAGCAGGCGCGATTCTTCCCGGTCCAGCCTTCGGGGAGCTTTTCCCGGGGGGTGAGGACTGTGGCCCCGAGTTGACGGCCAATCTCGCCGGTTCTGTCGGTGCTTTCGTCGTCGAAAACGAAGACCGGCTGGTCCGGCCGTACCAGGCGCGGGAGTAGTTGCCGCAAGTTCTCAGCCTCGTTTCGGGCGGGGATAAGGATGACAAATTGGGCCGACTCCCCCCTCCGACTGGGCCTCGGGATGAGTAAGAGGTTGGTCAGGGCGACGAAAGCGGTCCACCCATACAGGACGAGGGCGAGAATCAGCACTTGGCTCTATTGTCCTAGGTTGAGTCGGTCGAGCGCTCTGGGCCACAATTTTTGAGTTCCGACCGGTCCGCCAAGTACAATGGAGCCTTGCACGAGTTCGATGTCATCGTGGTCGGAGCCGGACATGCCGGGATCGAGGCCGCCCTTGCCAGCGCGAGGATGGGCCGCCGAACGTTGTGCGTCACCCTCCGCCGAGATCGGATCGGGCACTTGCCATGCAATTGCAGCGTCGGCGGACCGGCCAAGGGGCACATCGCCCGAGAAGTCGATGCCCTCGGCGGCCAGATGGGCGTGACGACCGACTATGCCATGACCCATATCCGCCGGGTTGGCACCGGCAAGGGACCGGCTGTCCAAACCCTGCGGGCTCATGTCTGCAAGACGCTTTATCCCCGACTGATGCAGAGGGTCTTTACCGACCAACCAGGGCTAAGCGTTTTGGAGGGTCGGGTGGAAACCGTGCTGACCACCGAAGGCCGGGTGAGTGGGGTGCGCATGACCCCGACGGGGACCGAGGAAACGAGTGACTTCTTGGCCCCGTCCGTCGTTTTGACCACGGGCACCTTTTTGAATGGACTTTGCCATCAGGGGCCGGTGAAGACGGTGGCCGCTCGGCATGGGGATCAGGCTGTCTTTGGGCTGAGCGCCTTTTTGGCTGATCTGGGCGTGCGTCTTCGAAGGTTCAAGACCGGTACCACCCCCCGGGTCCGGGCGGGAAGTATCGACTGGTCAAAGACCCTCGCCATGGAAAGCGAACCCGAGGCTGGCCCCTTCAGCTTCCTTCACGACCAAAGCTTTCCCGAGCGAGATCTTCTCCCGTGTTGGCAGACTCGGACGCTCGAATCGACTCACGAGATCCTGAGGGCGAACCTCGACCAATCGCCGATGTTTAGCGGCCAGATCCAAGGGATCGGTCCCCGCTATTGCCCGAGCGTCGAAGACAAGGTCGTCCGGTTTGCCGACAAAGAGACCCACCCGATCTTTTTGGAGCAAGAGGAGTGGCACACCGAGTCGATCTACGTACAGGGTTTCAGCACGAGTATGCCGGTAGAGGTTCAGCAAGCCGCCCTGCAGACCATCCCTGGGCTAGAACAGGTGGAGATTCTGCGGCCCGGCTATGCCGTGGAGTACGACATGGCCGACCCGACTCAGCTCCAGCCCACCCTGATGAGCAAGCTGCTTCCGGGACTCTTTTTGGCCGGTCAGCTGAATGGCACCAGTGGCTATGAAGAGGCCGCCGGGCAGGGCTTGGTGGCCGGGATCAACGCCGCGCGTTATGCGACTGAGGAGAGCGAAGTGCTCTTCCCTCGGAGTGAGAGCTTTATCGGCGTGATGATCGACGATCTGACGACCAAGGGCGTCGAAGATCCCTACCGGATGCTGACCGCCCGGGCCGAGCACCGGCTGTTGCTGCGCAACGACAACGCCGACCAGCGATTGACTCCGGTGAGTCGCGAGATTGGACTTTGTGATGACCGCCGCTGGGAGCGCTTTTGTCAAAAGCGCGACGCCATCGGGACGGCTCTGGATGAGCTCAGTCAGACTTGGCTGAGCCCGAACCAGTCCGAGGCAGCGGCCGAGCGTGGGACGACTCCGATCAAGAATCGCATCTCGGCTTTCGAGTTCCTGCGACGGCCCGAGGCCGGATTCGACGACGTGGAAGCCCTTACTGGCTGGAGCTTTGACTCGCCGCTGAGCGAGCGTCAGCAGCAAGAAGTCCTGGAGCAGGTGAAACTGGCCGCGATCTATGAAGGCTACATCCAGATCCAAGAGCGGTTGGCGCGCCAGAGCGTCAAGCTCGACGAGGTGCGCATCCCGGACGGGTTCGACTACTCCGGGCTCCGAGGACTGAGCTACGAATCGGTGGAAAAGCTCGGCCGCGCCCAGCCCGCCACGGCCGGACAAGCCAGCCGGATCCCCGGCGTGCGCCCCGCCGACATCGCCCTGCTGGTGGGCCACCTCAAGCAATCCGCCCCGGTCGGATCCTGAGGCCGACGAGCCTCGGGAACCGCGGGCATTTGCCCTCTCCAAATGGAGAGGGCAATCGACTTAGTCCTTGAACGGATCGATCGTATCGGAGCCGGCCATTGCGACCCCGACGGGTTTCAGCGTATGGAGGATCTTGATCGTCTCTGCGTGCTGAGCCAGAACCTCGGGGAGGCGCTTGTAGCAGTGAGGCGATTCGTCCACCCCTCCGCCGCGGAGGATCACTCCAGCATCCTCTAACCATCGGGTCATCATGTGCTCGCTGACTTCTCCGCCCTGGCGCTTGTTGCCGCGTCGCTTGCCGGCCGCCTGGGACCGGCTGAGGACGCGTCCTGCACCGTGGACGGTGGAGTAAAGCGAGTGCGAAGCGAGGTCGTTTTCGACCCCCTCCACGATCACCGAGATGTCGCCCATCGATCCGCCGATGAAGCCGCGCTGACCCGGGAAGGCCGGGGTTGCCCCCTTGCGCACGACCCAGTAGTCGGCGTCGCCGTGGCGCTCGCGCCAAGCGAAGTTGTGGTGGTTGTGGACCTCATCGAGAACCTTGGCCCCCAACAGTCGGCACACCCGACCGCACACCCAGTCCCGTCCCGCGTAAGCATAGCGCCCCGCGAGTTCCATGAAGACCAGGTAGTCCTCTCCGATGGCGGAGTTGACATGGAGCAAAGTCGGGTCGGCGTCCATGCTGTCCTTGCCTCCGGCGAGTTCGAGGTAGCTCTTAGCGACGTAGTGTCCCAAACCGCGCGAACCAAAGTGCACGCCGATCCAGACCCGATCCTCTTCGTCGGTGAAGAGGTCGACATAGTGGTTGCCACTCCCGACCGTTCCTAGCTGATTCGCGGCCGAGTCGCGCTTGGGCTTGAGGAAGGGGTGCTTCCACAAGGGGTCCTCCAGCACCTCGTGTTCGACCGACTCCTGGTTGGATCGACCGACACCAAAGCTGATTTTCTTCCATAAGTCCTCCATGATCCGGTGGATCTGTCGTCGGAGCTCGCGCCCCTTCATGTCGGTGAGCACGGCCTTGTTTCCACAGGCGATGTCATAGCCGACACCGCTGGGGCTGATGTGCTCTCGATAGGCCGCAACGCCTCCAATGGGCATGCTGTAGCCGACGTGGTGGTCGGCCACCAGCGCGACCTTCTCGGCGGATCGAGCGACGTTTTTGATCTGTTGGAGGGCACCATCCAATACGGGTTCTCCCCAAACCGGGATGCCATCAATAACTTGCATGTTCTGTTCTCTTGTTTCGATTGCTTGATGTGCGAGGGTCGAGTTGGCCGACTCGACCGGTGGGGTGACAAAAAAATCTGGCCCGGCGTTTTGCGCGCCGGGCCAGATCATTGGGGAGGGAAAGCTTTCTCTCTCTACATGCTAGGGGCCTAGACGCGCGAAATCCGCTCGAGACTGTGTTCGGTCTCGGTTACTGCCATATGGGGTGGCAAAGCGGTTTTGCATGGTCGTTGGCTCCTTGTTTGAGCAACGGAAATTGTGATCGAGTGGCGGGGTTTTTTGTCAAGTGGATTGGGTGATTTGGGACACTTTGCCGCCACGAATGCCAGTATTTTAGGCTTTTCTAGTATTTATACGAGCAGATTCGGCCCCTTCAGACTTGTTTTTGAGGAGCCGACACGATACATTAGAGAAGCTTTGCTGGGCGCCATTTGGCTCAGCTTTGGAGAGGAATTATGAAACTGACGAAGACTTCTATTGTCGTCGTGGCTCTGGCTGTTGCGGCTGGATCCCAAGCGATCACCATCGCGACGTTCTCGGACCCCGCCCTTGATGGCTCGACCCCGATGTTCACGATCGGCGGTGGATCGATCTCCGGTAGCTGGAACGGTAACGGCCTCAACCTGCTGACCCCCGGCCTTGCTGGTGCCGATGTCATGAACGCCAAGATGAACATGGCCCCGGTCGCGCTCACCGTGCTTGGTCCTGGCGCGTACTCCGCTGGCGCAGGCCAAATCGATTTCACCGACTCGAGCAACGCTCTGGTCTTCCGAATCAACTTCAACAGCGCCTTGGTCGTCCCGACCAACTTCGGTAGCAGCGAGTTCTTCGGTAGCAACATCAGCTTCAGCGATGCCAGTGGCGTTCTGCCCCTGAGCCAAGAGACCTTCAGCTTCTCGTTCGCTAACCCGATGATGATGGGCAGCAACCTGACTTACACGGCAGCTTTCACCAGCTCGGCCGTGCCTGAGCCGGGAACGATGATCGCTCTCGCCGCTGGTGCCGCCGGATTCTTGGCTCGCCGACGACGCAAGTAAGGCCGACTCCTTTCCACTCAAGAAAGAATCACACGCAGTGGCGCCTCGCAAACCGCGAGGCGCCACTGTTTTTTGTATAGAGAGAATTACCAGCTTTTGGTGGCTGGATAGGATTGGACGCTGAACTTACTACAAAGAGGCTTGCAGAACTACCAGCCGACGCGCCATCATAGAGGGGAATCGAGCGACGTTGCTTGACTCTATTGAAGAGAGGAAAGAATCAGATGAAGTTTCCGGTTATTCTTATCGCCCTGACCGCAGCGGCCGCCAGCCAGGCGTTCACTGTGGCCACTTTTTCCGATCCGGCTCCGGACGGAAACGCTCCGCTCTTTACGCTGGATATCGCCAACAACAAGATCTCCGGTAGCTGGAGCCAGCCGGGCCTGAACCTTCTGACCCCGGGCCTCAGCGCGGCGGATATTTCCAATGCGAAGCTGAACATGAACGCGGTCAACCTGAACCCGATCGGCCCTGGTCTCTTCACGACCGGCCCTGGCCAAATCGACTTCAGCGATGCCGCCAACAACCTGGTCTTCCGCATCAACTTCACGACCGGTCTCGTGGCCCCGACTTCGTTCGGTTCCAGCGAGTTTTTCGGTCAGAACGTGCAGTTCAGCGATGCTAATGGCCCGTTGACCGGTCTGAGCCAAGAAACCTTCAGCTTCGCCTTTGCGAATCCGAAGTTTGCCGGCAACACGATCACCTACACGGCCGCCTTCACCAGCTCCGCCGTGCCCGAGCCGGGAACGATGCTCGCTCTCGCCGCTGGTGCGGCCGGGCTCATCGCTCGCCGACGCCGAAGCAACTAATCGCTCTCCGAGCGGAGTTGCCACCCTGTCGCCCCTTTTCAGGCGCGGCAGGGTTTTTTCTTTTCCGCCCTTGGCCACTCACCATATTTGCCGGTTTTTCGCGAATGCATGTCATGAAAACACCAGGTTTTTGGGTTCACTGTTGCTTGTCCAAGAGGGTTCTGTTAACATAGCTCTTGGTGGACGACGTTGTCCCCAAACCGTTAGGAGAGGAATATGAAAGGAACGATCAGAACTTCGCTTACCCTTGCCATTTTGGGCGGTGCGGTGGCTTCTCAAGCCTTCACCGTCGCGACCTTTTCCGATCCAGCCCCCACCGGCAGCACGCCGATGTTTACGCTGGATATCGCGAATAACAAGCTCTCGGGCAGCTGGTTGAACCCCGGTCTGAAGCTTCTTACCCCGGGTCTCTCGGCCGCGGACGTCGACAACGCCAAGTTCAAGATGAATCCGATCAGCCTGAACCCGATCGGAATCGGGCTCTACACCGCCGGACCTGGCCAACTGGACTTCACCGACGCGGCGGACAACCTTGTCTTCCGCATCAACTTCACCACCGGCCTTGTGGCTCCGACCTCGTTCGGTTCCAGCGAGTTCTTCGGCCAGAACGTGCAGTTCAGCGATGCGAATGGCCCGCTGACCGGCCTCAGCCAAGAGACTTTCAGCTTTGCCTTCGCGAATCCGCAGTTCGCCGGCAACTCGCTGACCTACACGGCTGCTTTCACCAGCTCGGCTGTGCCCGAGCCGGGCACCATGCTGGCTCTCGCCGCTGGCGCCGCGGGCATGATCGCCCGCCGACGCCGAAGCAAGTAAGCCCGAGCGCATTTGCCCCCCAAAAAAGACAGGACCCCCGCCTTAAGGTTGGGGTCCTGTCGGTCTTTAGCCCTTAGAAGAGTCCTTCGATGCTCAAGTAGCGTTCGCCGGTGTCATAGCAAAAGGTCAACACCCGGGACCCGGGGGCAAGCTCAGCGAGCTTTTGGGAGACTGCGGCCAGAGACGCGCCGCTGCTCACCCCAATGAAGATCCCCTCGACCCGGGCCGCCTTCTGAGCGAATTCAAAGGCCGCCTCCTCGGTCACCTGGATCACTCCATCGAGGGTGTCGGTGTGGAGGTTGGTCGGTATGAATCCGGCCCCGATACCCTGAATCTTGTGCGGGCTGGGCTCGCCGCCGCTGATGACAGGGGATTTGGCGGGTTCCACGGCGAAAGTCTTCAGCGCGGGGAAATACTCTTTCAAGACCTCGCTGGCGGCGGTGATGTGACCCCCCGTTCCGACTCCGGTGATCAGGGCATCGACCCCCTCGGGAAAGTCCTCGAGGATTTCGCGCGCGGTCGTCTCGCGGTGGACAGCCAGGTTGGCCGGGTTCTCGAATTGTTGGGGCATCCAGGCATTGGGAGTTTCGGCCACGAGCTCGGTTGCCCGGGATATAGCGCCCTTCATGCCCTTCTCCCGCGGAGTCAGGTCGAACTCGGCTCCATATGCGGCCATCAGTCGGCGCCGCTCGATCGACATCGATTCGGGCACCACCAGAATCAAGCGGTACCCCTTGACGGCCGCAACCATGGCCAAGCCGATACCAGTGTTGCCGCTGGTTGGCTCGATGATCACGCTGTCGGACTTGAGTTCTCCGGACCGCTCCGCCGCTTCGATCATCGCGAGGGCAATGCGGTCCTTGATGCTTCCGCCGGGGTTGGCACGTTCTAGCTTCATCCAGACTTCGTGGTCGGGAAAGAGTCGGGCGAGACGAACGTGGGGGGTACGGCCAATCGTTTCGAGGATGGAATTCGCTTTCATGAGAGAGATAGGCTAAATGTGATATTCGATGGCGTCATCGGCGCGAGCCGATGTGGAGGATTGAAAGGTGACGATGCTGCGGGGCGGGACCGACTCGGTGAGCCAAACGTTCCCGCCGATGATACTGCCTGCCCCGACGACGGTATCCCCGCCGAGGATCGTGGCCCCCGCATAAAGGACGACATCTTCTTCGAGGGTCGGGTGGCGCTTGGTTCCGGCGAACTTCTTTTTGACCGCCAGTGCCCCAAGGGTCACCCCCTGATAGATGCGGGCGCGGGGCCCGATGACGGCCGTCTCGCCGATCACGACGCCGCCCCCATGATCGATGCTGAAGGGCGTCGCGATCTGAGCTCCGGGATGGATCTCGACCCCTGTTTCCCGGTGGGCAAACTCCCCGAGCAATCGCGGGAAGATCGGGACCTGTTGCGCATAGAAAAAGTGCGCGATGCGATAGACGGCGATGGCCAAGAAGCCGGGATAGCAGAGGATCACCTCATCGAGGGATTCGGCCGCAGGGTCGGTTTGCAGCATCCACTCGGCGTCTTCTCGCAACTCCTCCCGGATGCGGGGAAGGGCTTCGGCGAAGCATTGGTAGATGTGTCCGCAATCTCCTTGACTCGGGCCAAGAAGCGGCGAGATCACCTCCTGGCCTAGAAGGCAGAGCGCTTCGAACTCGGCAACCAAGTCCGGGGCCTGGGTCTCGCGGGTGCGGAAATGGGGAAAGAGAAAGGCCAGCGACCGCCGCGCGAACTCTTCGCTGCGCTCTCGGATCCGGTCGGGCAGGTCAAACTCCTGACGTTCCAGCCGGATTTGGGAAAACATTGCCGCTAGGTCATCGGCCGGATCGGGAGCGGGATTCACTAGGCTATTCTACGGAGTCGCTCGGGGGGCCGAGTTCCGGCGGGAGGTCTTGCGATTCCGGATCTTGGCGGCTCATGTGCCACACGCGGAGGATCCTCACCAGGCCGCTCGAATCGTTCACCTCGAATATGACTTGATGAGAGTGGTATCGAAAGCGGCGGATATCGCGCGTCGGCGACCAGCACTCATGGCGGGCAAATCGATGGGGCAGGGAGTCGAGCTCATAGACGGCTTCGAGCAAGCCCTGAAGCCACCGCACGGCTCGCCCGGGAGAATCGCGCTCAATGTGTTGATAAGCGTCGTGGACATCCCGCTCGGCCAAAGCCGCGATCTCAACCCGGAAGGTCATACTTGGTCCTGAGTTCAGCGACAAAATCTTCCAAAGGGCGAACCTCCCCTGCTTCGACTTGCCGCAGCGCTTCTTCCACCGCCAGGCGCTGGCGAGTGCGATCGAGTTCGAGGAAGTCGGCCTCGTAGGCGGCTGCATCTTGGACGATCAGCGAAGCCTTGCCATTGACGGTGAGCACCAGCGGCTCGCCCGACTCCTTCAGTCGCTGGCAGATTTCTTTGGCGTTCTTTTGAAAGGTCGTCAGCGATTCCACAGCAGTCGGCTTGATCATGAAATTATCCTCTTATTTCATAACGAATTCAGGGGCCGGAAGGTTCAAATACCCAACGCAAAACCTCGCCGTCGTCGGGGTCGTGCACTGATCCAGCCAAGACGAATCCGCACTTGGTGAGCACCTTTTGACTCGCGAAACCCTCCGGCAGAGTGTGCGCGATGACCCTCTGGCAGCCCATCCGGATCGCTCTTTCGCTGAGCCATCCGGCTATCGCGGTGGCGACCCCCTGGCCCTCCCAGTGTGGCGATACGCCATAGCCGATCTCGATTTCTCCCTCCACCGGGTGGCCTTTGTAGCCGCCCGTCCCAACGATCAGCCGCTCGGGGGTCATCGCTCGCACCCCGACCCAATCTGGATGCACCGCGGGAAGATATCCCGCCACGAAGTCGGGCGGAAGCAGGGCCTGTTCGGCGGATGTGGCCCCGATCTGGTCGAGAAGATCCACCAGACTCCTCGCGTGGAGGCGAAGCTCCTCCAAGGTGATCGGCTCTAGGATCCAAGCTGACATCTTTCGTTTCTTGGGGGGCTCGGGACTCGAACACCGTCGTGGACGGATGACTTCGTTACAGCGCTGTTTCTAGAGAAGAGTCCCCAGGGTGGGACTCGAACCCACACGCCCTTGCGAGCAAGGGATTTTAAGTCCCCTGCGTCTACCATTCCGCCACCCGGGGGGATGCGTTGCTTCTCTTTGAGTATAGACCTTCTGGGCTAGGGGC
>DDSL01000065.1 GCA_002343825.1 Chthonomonas sp. UBA2391 | reverse complement strand
GCTCGGATGTTCTTTGGACCGATGGAGCGTGTGGGTGGACTTGATGTACCGCGTGGCCGTCGCCTCGCTTTCTCCCGTCCCCGGGTTGAGTGAGAACCTGGGGAACAGGTGCCCGGTGACGGCGATCACCAATCGACTACCCAGCTGGAGCTGCTGGCTGAACCACCACGGTCGAACTTGGACCTTGTAGACTTTTCCGGGCTGAAGGAGCTTTCGCCCCGGTCCAAACTCGGTCAGTCTTTGCGTTCCTTCCCCACCCAGCAGGTGGATCTCACCGTTGGCCTTCTGTTCGCAAACCAAGACGTGCAAAGTCGCATCTCGCGCGGTTGTGCTCACATACAGCTCGGCCGTGAGGGTTCCTTGGTAGATCTTGGGTTGCTCAAGGATCGGGCCGCGATAGACCAGCGCCCCGGCGAGGTCTCGCGGTCGGATCAGCGTCGAGGCAGATCCCTCTAGATCCATGATCGAGCTGGTGGTGCCAATCTTTTCGGGGTCCACGGTGATCGAGTCACGGCCCGAGGTTGGACCGGAGGTCAGAGCCCCGTTGCCCAAGAAGTAAGTGACCGGCTTGGCCGATGGCAACGGGAAGTCCGTCCCCTTTTCCCAATAGTTGGCCCCGCCGACAAAGAACCGAACCTTGGGTTGCTCGTTCCACTTGACTTCGCGGTTCTTGAGGAAGGTCTCAAAGAATCGAAGGTAAACGCTTTCGAGTTCGAGGAGCGAATCCGGACCGTAGTCGATCCCAGCTTGTTTGGTACTCATGTTGAAGCCGTGCTCCCAGGGGCCAAAGATGAGCCACTGCTTCCCACCCGCGCGTCGCAGGGCTTCCCAGTGGATTTGCGTCCCGACTCCGTCGCCGTCCCAAAGCCCGCTGACATGCAGAACGGGGATCTTGACGCTGGAGATCTGGCTATGCCGAAAAGCGCCTGTCCACTTGTCGATGCTGTCGCGCTTGAGCATCTGGTCAAAGAACGGAACGTCTCGTCCGATCATCTTGTCGTCGACCTTGGTCAGCGGACGCGTGGCGAGGTGCTTCACTTTATCCGGGGTCAGCATCGACATATTCAGCGGGGAGTTGTCCTTGACAATGTTGCTCCACCAAGCGGCTCCCATCAGCAGGAAGGCGCCGTTATCCCAGGGGATGTTCCGGGTGGGGTCGGGCGGGCTGACCTGGGGAATGATGCACTTGAGCGCGGGATGTTGTGTCACCGCCGCGGCCCACTGAACATAGCCCAGGTAAGAGGCCCCGATCATGCCGACACTGCCGTTGCTCCAGGGCTGCTTGACGATCCAGTCGAGCGTGTCTTTGCCGTCTGCGACCTCGGAGGTGAGCGGCTCCCAGATTCCGCCCGAACCAAATCGCCCGCGGACGTCTTGGACAACCACCGCGTAACCTCGTGGCGCGTAGCGGCTGCCGTAAAACGCCCCGAGCTTGCGATCGTAGGGGGTTCGGATGAGGATGGTCGGGTACTTGCCTTCGGCCTTGGGACGCGTCAAGGTGCTAGCTAGCAGCACGCCATCGCGCATCGGAATCTTGACCTCCGGGGTTTCCAAGGTCGGCTGGTCGGCTTTTGGGAGCTCGGGATATTTGCCGATCGGGTCTTCAACGACGGCCTCTGAGCCTACTCGCAGAAAGCTTGCGTTCTGAGCCGGGACATGAAATCCAGCGCTCTGCCTGGTGGAGCGATCGAGGAAAAGCTGGATCGGGAGTCCGGAGAGGCTGAAGCTGATGACGTGGAAGTCCCGATTCTCTCCGGCCATCTGGACGGTCCGGGTGGTCGCCTTGGCCTCAATCGATTGTTCGGTCAACGTGTCGAGGTTGATCAAGCGAACTTTCTTACCGGAACGGATATCCCCGAGCACCCCAAAGGCCGACCGGGAGACGGCGGGGAAGTTCTGGGACCAGAGAAGAGCCCCTTTGAGGTCCAGCTTGATTGGGTCCTTGGGAGCATTGGGTGCGCCGGTGATCGTGAAGGCGCCGCTCTGGTAGGTCGCTTTGAACTTGGCGCCTCCGCCTTCGAGGGTGATTTCGGCCTCGGTGAGGTCATAGCCAGTCCATCGCCCCACCAGCTTGCCGCTCGATTCGGGCTGGCCAGGCAGCTTGGCTTTGACGAGACTCTCGAAAGCGCCCGCATCTTTTTCCTCATACGTGCTGGTGAGGTCGAAAGAGGCTCCGGCCACGGTGAGCTTGTATTCGGCGACCTTTTGGGCAAGGGCCGAGTTGAGCGACAAGAGGGCAATCGTAGCGAGCCAAAGGGCGCGTCCGGATCCAACCATGGACGAAAGTATAGCCAGGGTCGATGGATTCGGGTATCCTACCAAATTGCTGTAAAAAGCACACCTGGCTTCTTAGCCCGCCGAGCGCGTCCGCCAGCCCTTGGGAAGGCGATCGCAATCCCCCTCGGAACCGAGGGTTAGTCAGAAGCTAGAACCAACACCAAGGAGAATAAAAGTTATGCTGCCCGGAATTCTGGGAACAAAGATCGGCATGACGAACATCTTCGACGAGGAAGGCCGCGCCATCACGGTGACGGTCGTTCAAGTCGGACCTGTGTTCGTGACGCAGATCAAAACACCCGACACAGATGGATATAGCGCCGTGCAAGTTGGCTACGGCGAACAGAGCGATAAGCATCTGACCTTCCCCAAGTTTGGCCACCTGAAAAAGGCCGGACTCACCCACAACGTCCGTCACCTGCGCGAGTTCCGCGTGGACAAGACCGACGGATTTGAAACCGGCCAAAAATTTGGCGCGGAAGTGCTGGAAGAAGGCGCTCCCGTGACCGTCACTGGCACGAGCAAGGGCCGCGGTTTTGCTGGTGGTGTCAAGCGTCACCACTTCCGAGGTCAGCACATGACCCACGGTTATATGACCCACCGCCGACCGCTCTCCAGCGGTGCGACCGGTCCGCAGCGCGTCTTTAAGGGAACCCGAAAGCCGGGCCGAATGGGCGGAGATACGGTGACCCAAAAGGGCCTCAAGGTCGTCAAGATCGACGTCGAGCGCGGTCTCGTCCTGATCGACGGAAGCGTCCCCGGAGCGAACGGTGGCCTCGTGACCATCAACAAGGTGGTGAAGAACTAATGGCTCAAATCGAGATTCTCAACAAGGATGGGAAGTCGGTCGGGAAGCACTCGGTCGCTGAAGCAATCGCTTCCGCCGAACCCGCCATGGCTGTTCTCCACCGAGCGGTCGTGACCGAAGAAGCCAATTCTCGGCAGGGCACCCAATGCGCCAAGACCCGAAGCGAAGTCTCGGGTGGTGGCCGCAAGCCCTACAAGCAAAAGAAGACCGGTAACGCCCGACAAGGTTCGACCCGATCGCCGCACTACGCTCACGGTGCGATGGCTCTGGCCGTCAAGCCTCGAGATTACGACAAGGACCTGAACAAGAAGGAGCGACGGGCCGCCATCAAGGGCGCCCTGAATGCCCACCTGAACGCAGGCAATGTCATCCTCGTCGACAAGATCGCCTTTGATGCTCCCAAGACGAAGGATGCTGCGGCTCTCCTGAAGTCGCTCGGGGTGCAAGACGTTCGCCGAGTGCTGATCGTGTTGCCCGAGATCGATGCGATCACTTACAAGAGCTTCCGCAACCTGCCGAACGTCGTGGTGCGAACCGCGCCGAGTCGAGCCGAGGGAGCCAAGACCAACACCTTCAGCACCCGCGACGTGCTGGTGGCCCACAAGGTCATCATCGCCGCCGATGCCATGAAGCGGATTGAGGAGTTCTGGGCATGAAAAACCCCTACACGATTATCGTCCGACCGCACATCACGGAAAAGACCATGGCCATGAGCTATGGTGACCCGAACCTGCCGTCGGAAGAAGTCAACCGAAAGTACACGTTTGTCGTCGCTCCCGACGCCAACAAGATCGAGATCAAGGCCGCCATCGAAGCCATCTACAATGCCGGAAAGGGCAAGAAGGATAAGGGCATCGTGGTTGAAAAGGTTGCGACCATCGTCATGAAGGGCAAAAGCCGCCGGGTCGGTCAGCGATCCAAAGGCCAGCGCCCGGATTGGAAGAAGGCCGTCGTGACCCTGGCCAAAGGCCAAATCCTAGAGGATTACGGAGTCTAAACCATGCCAACCAGACGCTTTAAACCCACCTCGCCGGGCCGACGCCACATGATCGGCTCGACCTACGAGGAAATCACTAAGGGCAAACCCGAGAAGAGCCTCACGCAAGCCCTCAAGAAGTCCGGCGGACGCAACCACTATGGTCGCATCACCAGCTTCAACAAGGGCGGCGGAAACAAGCGCCGATATCGCATCATCGACTTCAAGCGCCAAAAGGATTCGATCCAAGCGACGGTGACGGCGATCGAATACGATCCCAACCGAACCTGTCGCATCGCTCTGCTGGAATACGCAGACGGCGAAAAGCGGTACATCCTCGCGGCGAAGAACCTGAACGTCGGAATGACGGTCATGAGCGGCGAGGGCGCGGACATCTTGCCGGGCCACTGCCTTGAGCTTCGCAACATCCCGCTCGGTACTCTCGTCCACAACATCGAGTTCCAGCCGGGCAAGGGCGGCCAAATGGTCCGCTCCGCCGGGACTGCCGCGCAGGTGATGGCGAAGGAAGGGAACTACGTGACCCTTCGACTTCCGAGCGGAGAAATGCGCATGGTGCACTACACCTGCCGGGCCACCGTTGGCGAAGTCGGGAACGCTGAGCACGAGAACGAGCAACTGGGTAAGGCCGGAAAGGCCCGGGGCCTTGGTCGCCGACCCCACGTCCGCGGTGTCGTCAAGTCTCCGCGAGACCACCCGCACGGTGGTGGTGAAGCCAAGTCGCCGGTCGGACGCCGCAAGGGCCCGGTCGACCGATGGGGCAACAAGTCTCTCGGTGAGCGGACCCGAAAGAACAAGCGGACCAACCGGTTCATTGTTCGAAGCCGCCACAACGCCTAATCCTCAAGCAGGATCCTGGCAAAATCCATCCCCGACCGCAGAATGCGGTCGGGGGTGGTTCGTTCTCTATCGGACCTATAAGACCTATAGGACCTATAAGACCTATAAAGAAATCACATTCCAAGCGGGGTCAGTGGCGCCCCGCAATAGCTACATTTGAGCGAAGCCCGGGTCAGCCTCCTGCGTCCGCACTGCGGGCACTCCAGCTGGCTCTCGACTGAAATTTCGCCGTCGATCTTGCCATCCTCAGCATCGAGTCGGGCGATGGCTTCGGCGAGATCCTGGTCGGTGTAGCCGTGCCGCTCCTTCATGAGGAGCCAGAGTGCCCCCAAGGCAAACTCCAGCGTTCGGACCCGGCCGCGGAGGTTGTCCACCTCCGTCACCGCGGATCGAGCTGCGCTTCTTGCCTCCAAGTCCACCTCGACACTTGAGGGCCCTGCCCGCATTCCCCAGGGAAACATAGTCTTTGTATCTTACGCCCTGAGAGGGTTCCGTGTTGAGGCCTAAAGTGTGAGCGTGACTTTGCTCAGGTTTCGCGGTTGGTCGGGGTCTAGTCCGCGGGCCCTGGAGGCCAAGAGCGCGAGCCACTGCCCAAAGAAGATCTCGTGAATAGGGGCGAGTGGAGACGCCGGACCCGCGACCGCCGGAACGACGATGCAACCCTGTTCCGCAAGTCCCTCCGGAACTTCGCCGTAGACGATCGCCGCGCTCTCGTGGGCGGCCAATGCCTTGGGACCGTGCTGAAAATCAGCGGTCGAATAGGCCTTGGCCGGCAAGAGGGCGCATTCCATCAGCTTCAGCGCGGTCTCGTGGGCCGTGGCAAACCCGTAGCCACGTCCTAGGGCAAACAAGATCCGTTGACGGACGATCGGACCCATCGCCTCCTGAGCCGCCTGGTGGGTCCTTTCCAACCAGCCCTCGGTGGGCAGATCCTTGGCAGGGTCGGCAAGGTCGCCGCCGAGCGTCCGAACGAGCTGATAGAGGGCGAGCAGGGAAGTCGTATAGGTTTTGGTCGCGGCGACCGCCTTTTCCTCACCCGCTCGCAGCAACACGGGTACCTGTGCGACCTCGGTGAGGCGAGACCCGGCGGTATTGGTGATGCCCACCGTCGTATGACCGGCTTGGGCCATAAAGCTAAGGACTTCGGCGACGTCGGGAGCGGCTCCGCTTTGGGAGATTCCAATCGCCAGGCACTTGGGATAGCGCATTTTGCTCCCGAATCGGGTGATGACAGAGGGAGCGGCCAAGACCACTGGAATACCCAGGTGAACTTCGATGAGATACCGGGCATAAAGGGCGGCATTGTCGCTCGTACCGCGGGCGGCGATCAGGACAAGCTCAAAGTCGTGTCCAGCGAGGGGGTTTAGGTCGGTGAGATAGCTCGAAGCGTGATCTGACAAGATCTGCGGTTGCGAGCGAATTTCCGATTCCATTAAGGTGCCGAGCGCCATGACCTTCAAGGGTACCGGAATCCCCCGTATACTGGAAGCCATGTGGGAAGCTCGGCACGCGACGGACCTCGCTATTCGGGTCAATGCCCTCTGGGACACCGATGCTGCCCTCGACCTCCTTGCCGTCCACGCCCTCGGCCTCACCAAGAGCCGAAACGTCATGTTCGCCCGGACCAACGATGAACTCGGGACAGTGGAACTCACCAACGGCGCGGGGACCGACTGGGACAGCGGGGCGAAAGGGCGGAGCATGACCCTGGGCGGAAAAGAAGGCGGGGGCGTGGTGGCGTACGTCGCGGCGAAAGGGAAGAAGTTCGTCAGCGGAGACGTTCAGCGAGAGCCGATTTATCAGAACCTGATCGAGAGCACTCAAAGCGAGGTCGCGCTTCCGATTCGGGATCGTCATGGCCGGATCCGCGCCGTTCTGAATGCGGAGTCTGATGAAAAGGACCGTTACGGCGACGAAGAAATTGCGGCGTTGGACTATATCGCCGCCCTTGCTGGTTTGGTGGTGAGTCGCGACGAGTTGTTGCGCCGCGAACAAGCCCTCTTTGAGATTGCCCGCGCGGTCGATCGTGCCCAGGATGAACGGCAGCTACTCAAGCAGCTCCTCAACATCACCAGCGAGGTCCTGAGATTTCAAACGTGCGCGGTCTTCCTTTATGATGAGGCCGCCAACAAGTTCACTCTCCAGGCCGGGACGGGGTTCCGCGATTGGCCGGAAGGATACGGCTATGAGCCAGGTGATGGCCTCACGGGGTGGGTCTGCCAGCATGGCCAGTCGATCCGGCTGGAGAACCCTCAGGGCGATCCGCGTTGGAAAGGGCTCTTGCTCGAGATCCCGAGCGAACAAGTCAGTGGGTATCTGGCCACGCCGATCATCTTTCGGGGACGGAGTATCGGGGCCATCCGCGTTTTGCGGCGAGTCAGCGACAACCCCCATCACGATAATCGCTTCACGGAAGACGATGAAAGGATCCTCAGCGCTGTCGCCGAAGAACTGAGCACCGGGCTGGAGTCTCTTCGGGCGCTTCAGAGGGTTGTCCGGGTCGAGCGAATGGCGGCTTGGGGCGAGCTCAGCGCCAAGAGTGCCCACATGATCGGCAACCGGGTCTTTGCGCTTCGGGGTGATGTCAACGAGTTCGGTCACTTGATCGCCGAGGCGGATCTGAATCGGGAGGCCCTGCGCGAGATCCAGAAGAGTCTGGTGACCAATGTGACCCGGGTGGAGGAGATCCTGCAGGAGTTTCGGGACTTTGTCACCGCCACCCAGCTTGCTACAGCGCGAGCGGATCTCAACTTCCTTGTCCGAGAAGCGGTGGACGAAGTCTTCCCACGCCGCAGCCAAGTGCAACTGATCTATGACCTTACGGAAGAGGAACTGGAAGTCGAGGTCGATGCTCGCAAGTTCCGGCGTGCGATCACCGAGATCGTGGAGAACTCGCTCAGCTTCTTCGACCGAGGCTCGCTGAGTGTTGTTACGAGGGTAGCCGATGCCGAAACGCTCAAGCGAGCCAAGTTGAACACGGGAATCCCTTACGCTACGGTGGTGATCGAGGACCAGGGACCGGGTGTTGAGCCGGAGCGAAAGCAACTGATCTTCCAACCCTTCTATAGCTCGCGGGTGAAGGGGATGGGGTTGGGCCTGAGCATCGTCAAAGGTATCATCGACGCGCACGGTGGGGCGGTCATGGAAGAAGGCCGGCTGGGCCAAGGCGCAAGATTTGTGATGTTAATCCCCCTGCACGTGCGTCCAAAAACCGAAAGCGAATGACCGTTACCCTTTTGTCCGCCGTCCTCCTCACCACGGGAATTCAGCCCGCGCCCTTTCGGATCTATACCGATCCTGGTGCGGACATCGCCATAAGCTACCCGCGAGAATGGACCTCCGAGCAGAAGCGTGGACGCACCACTCTGCTTTTTCCGGTCGAGACCGCGACCGCCGAGGTGGAATTGCTCAACACGCGGTTTCTCGAGCCGATCGAAAAGTGGCACGAGTACCAGCGCCAAGCTGCCGAAGCCAGCGGCTGGACGGTGGAGCGGCAGTGGCAGGAAGATCTGTTGGGGGTGCCGCTCGTTCTCAACCGGGTCCGCCAGCCGGACCGCGTTACCGTAACGGGAATGCTCTTCGCAAAGAACGATCGCAAGTTGCTTTTCAAACTTTCATCGGATCCGGTTGTTTTTGAGCAGGCCAATGCCGAGTGGAAAAAGGCGCTGCTCACGGTCCGAACGGTGAGTGGTCAACTTCCGCTTCCGGAGGATCCGAACCGAGTCATCCCTGCTGAACCACCCAAGCAAGGAAAGAAACCGGACAAACCCACTATTAAGGATCCGGAGAAACCTCGACCAAGCATCAAGATCGAACCCGCCTTCGAGCCCAAGCTGGTGCAACTACCGAAGGGTGTCCAGTCTCTGCCGGCCAAGGCGGGAGGGAAGGATCTGACCTTCTTCTATCCTGCGGCCTGGACGGCAAAGCCAGCCGGTGACGCGTTTGAACTCAGTCACCCCGACGTTACCGGGGTCGTCCGGGTTGAGCCTCTGGCCGAACTTGATAGCGGCACTCCCGAGGAGCAGTTGTTGAAGCTCTCTTCGCGTTCCCTCGGAGACTTCGTCCGAGTCGATTCGCGCCGAGATGGTCGGCCCAGCCGCACGCGGGCAGGGATGACCCTGCTCTGGGTGCGCCGCGACGGACTCGTCGGCGAGACGGCGACCGTGGAGTATTTCGCCGTGGGATCGAAGGAAGGCTACTACTGGGCGCTTGGCTATCGGTCTTCATTGCCCGACTTTGCCAAGTCGGAGAAGCGGTTGAACGAGCTGGTCCAGTTACTCCAGGTGCTCGTCCAGCAGTGATCGCGGTTTTTTCGAGTTCCTCACCGTTTGTTTCCGTCGCACTCTTGAGCTTGGGCGGCGAGCCGCTCGGGGTCGAATCCAGGGAGGCGGCTCGCAATGCAGACGAAGTCCTCCCCGAGCTCCTTGATGAGTTGAAATCCCGTCATACCGGCGCCATCGAACGGCTCGTTGCCGACGTGGGGCCGGGGAGCTTTACCGGAACGCGCGTCGGAGTGGCGTGGGTCAAAGCGATGGGGCACGCCCTCGGATTGCCCGTCGGTTCGATCGCGGCCTGGCAACTGATCGAGCCGGTCGGCGTGGTCGCCTACCCACTGAAGAAAGGGGAGTGGCTGATCTTTCGTGGTGGGGTCATGGAGATCTCTCATGACCTGCCAAGCGAGCCTTTCTCGGGCTTTGGCCCCGGGATCGAGAACCCGATTTATCCGGATGCCTCGCGCTGCCCGGTGGCCGACGTTCAATGGACCACTCCAGTCGAGATCTTGCCAATCTATGCGGTGGGTCCAAGCATCTCCGTCCCAAAAAAGCCGTTCTCAACTGGGGTGTCGGGATGAAAGCGCTTCAGACTCTCGGAGTCCAAGAGAGCGTCAGACTTTGGCGATACACAACCCTAAAAACGGGTGGTCCGGCTGAGTTTTTCGCCACCGCCTTTCAACTCGACCACCTCGCCGAGTTAGCCCTATCGGCCCAGCGACATGGGATCCCCGTCACCACTTTGGGCTGGGGCAGCAACGTCCTGCCGAGCGATCGGGGCGTCCCCGGACTGGTCCTCCACAATGCCACTACCCAGATCGAGATCGATCATCGAAGGGTGGTCGCCGATAGCGGAGTTGGGTTCCAAGAGCTCTTCCTCAAGTGTCTGCACCGAGGGCTGGGCGGTTTGGAATACGCGGTGGGGATTCCTGGAACCGTAGGCGGAGCGTTGGTCAGCAATGCGGGAGCCTATCGGAGCAATGTTTCGGAATTTTTGACCGGCCTTGAGATCGTTCACGAGGGAACCCGGCGATGGGTCGAACCGACTTGGATGGAGTTTGAATATCGCGATTCCCGGCTTCGGCGTCCAGGCGCCCCGACGTGTACGATCTTGCGGATCGAAATGCTTTTGCCGCTGGCGGACCTCAAGAAGAGCTATGACGAAGCCCGGGACTATCAGCGCCAGCGGATCGGCAAGCAGCCGCCGCCCGCCAGCGCGGGGAGCTTCTTCAAAAATGTCAACGACCCAGACCTAGCCGCGGGGCTCGACTCTTTGCCGCCAAGGCTTAAGGAAGCTGGTGTCGTCCCGGCGGGCTACCTGATTCAGGAAGCGGGCTTGGCCGGGGCCCGTCTCGGCGGGGCGATGCTGACCAACCGTCACGCGAACTTCATGGTGAACGCTCATGGGGCCACGGCGAGCGACGTTCGGTCCCTGGCCAGTTTTGCCATCGAGAAGGTCGAGGCCAAGTTCGGCGTACGATTGGAAGAAGAAGTCCTCTACCTGGGGGACTGGTCGGATTGGGTCGCCCTTGCCGGGGTCCAACTAGGTTAGGCGTAGGGGTTCGGTATACTCTCGCGAGGTTTCGCCAAGGAGGCGATCTCGTTGCGCTCTAGTACAAAAGGTTATCTTTTCCTCGTCCTGGTTCTCGCTCTCTCGGCCCTATCTGGTTACTTCTACAGCACGACCAAGTACCAATACGGCCTCGATGTTGAGGGCGGCATTCGCCTGACTTATCGGGTCAAGGACCTGAAGCCGGAGCAGCGCGAGCAGCTTCCGGTCATCATGTCCAACCTGGTGGACATCATGACGGCCCGGGTCGCAGCGACTCTTGGCGTGGTCGAGGGCAATGTCCAACGTAAAGGCACCGAAGAACTGATCGTCGAGCTGCCGGGCTTCACGGATGCGGCCCGCGCCCGAGATACCATCAGCAGCACGGCGAGCATCAAGGTTTATCACGCCAAGAACGTCAATACCGAGCGCATCACATTCCGCCCCTACGACTCGACCGGCCGGTCGGAATCTTCGACGTCGCCGATCGAATCATTCATCAAGCGAGTCCCGGGGGGAGAACCGATCGCGGTCGAACCTGGAACTCCGGAATATGCGGAGATGATCAAGGGCTGGGATCTAGTGCTCGAGGGCGCCGATCTCAAGCGAGCCTTCGCGGAAGTCGATGCCGGTGGGACCGTTCGTCCCAACTTCGAATTCGCTCCCGAGGGGGCAAAGAAGCTCGAAGCCTTCACCCGCAGATTTTTTAATCAACGAGAGAATATTGCCTTCGTCTTGGACGGTAAGGTTCTGAACCTCGCTCCAATTGCCGAGGGTGCGATCCTCAGCGACCGAGCGTATCTTCAAGGCCAGTTCGATCCGAATTACGTGAACACCTTGGTCCGGCTTCTTAATGCCGGGGCCTTGCCGGTCGAACTGGAAGAGACCTCAAGCCAGGTGGTGGACCCCACGATCGGTTCGGCAGCCAAGGATCAGATGGTCCGTGCGGGTCTGATCGCCTTTGGCTTCACGGCCCTCTTTTTGATCCTCTACTACGCTTTCCCGGGCCTCGTGGCCCTCATCGCCCTGGTTCTCTACACCCTCTTCACCCTCACGGTCATGAAGGTGATCGGGGCGACCTTCTCGCTGGCCGCGATTGCGGGCTTTATCCTCTCCGTCGGGATGGCAGTCGATGCCAACATTCTCGTCTTCGAGCGGACCAAAGAGGAAATGCGGGAGGGTAGAACCCTTCTCACGGCGGTCGAGCTCGGTTTCAAGCGCGCCCTCCCGGCGATTCTCGACTCCAACGCTTGTACGATCCTCACCTCGCTCGTCTTGGTGTGGCTCGGGACCGGACCGGTTAAGGGCTTTGCCAGCACCCTGATCCTTGGTGTGATCATCTCGCTCTTCACCGCGATCACGGTCACCCGGTCGCTGCTCGTATTCTTCGTCGGATCTGGCATCGCTAACAACCCCAAGTGGTTTGCGCTTGATCGCCAGCTCTTCGGCAAGGCTAAGTCCGAGGACGGCCCGCAGCAGATTCGGGTGATGGAGCGAAGCAAGACCTGGTTCGCCATCTCGATCATCACGATCATCCCCGGCCTGATCTTCATCTTCATGGGTGGTCTCAAGCCGAACGTTGAATTCCAAGGTGGAATCGAGGCGACCTATAAGCTGACCGGGTCGGTCACTTCGCCGCAGATCGCCGCGAGCCTGGAACGAGCTGGATTCACCGGCGCCAACGCCAAGATCACGAGTACGGACAAGGGCGAGCGCTTTGTCTCGGTTACGGTTCCGCCCAGCCCGACAATTCGCGCCGACGATCCGGCTGCCTATGACCGAATTCGGCAGGCCGCAGGAGCGGGCGTCGAGGCCATGCCGGTGCCAGCGATCACCGGGGTCGGACCGAGCGTCCAGCAAGAGACGGTCACCAACGCCATCAAGGCGATCGTGATCTCCTCGGTGCTGATCGTTCTCTATCTGACGGCCCGGTTTGGCTTTGCCATCGGTAGCCTCAAGAATGGATTCAAGTTTGGAATGTCGGCGATCGGCGCCCTCGTCCACGACGTCTTGGTCGTGGTCGGTGTGGCCGCCATCCTTGGCTACTTCCTTGGATGGGAAATCGGGGCTCTCTTCATCACCTCGATGCTGACTGTCATCGGCTTCTCGGTCCACGATACGATCGTTATCTTCGACCGGATTCGAGAGAACTTGCGCCGACCGATTCCGGGCGAAGACTTTGCCGGTCTCTGCAACCGATCAGTTGGTCAGTCGTTCGCACGCTCGATTATGACGTCGCTCACGGTTATCGCGACCCTTATGATCATCATCTTTGTCGGAAGCAGCACGGTCGACCTGAGATTCTTCTGCGCGGTCATGCTGGCCGGGATCATCTCGGGAACCTACTCCTCGATCTTCAACGCCGCCCCAATCCTCTGGCTTTGGGATAAGGCCGCCATCAAGGTTCGGGGTGAAGAGCACGGTCTCGTCGCCGAGGCTACGGCCGAGATGAACCGAATCCGGTCGATGGCGATGCAAACCCAAGTTGCCCAGTCGGCCGCTCCGAGCGGAATCGGACTCTCGACCCCTGGCCCGGCTGCCGGGGGAACGGGTACGGCTCAGCGCGGCTATGGCCAGACCAAGCGCCGCCAGAGTGCCATCGACCGAAGCAAGCAAGAGCTAGACGACTAAGGTTCGCGCCTAGCCCTTGACCTGCAGAATGGCCTGCAACGGAGCTTTCGCTTTGTTGCAGGTCTCTTCATATTCCTTGGTGGGGTCGCTGTCAAACACGATTCCAGCGCCCGCCTGAACGTAGGCATGGCCGTCCTTGAGCAAGATGCTCCGCAGCGCAATGGCCGTATCCATGTCGCCATTGGCCGCGAAGTAGCCGACCGCTCCGGCGTAGATGCCCCGGCGGGAGGGTTCGAGTTCGTCGATGATCTCCATCGCGCGGATCTTGGGGGCTCCGCTGACAGTCCCGGCCGGGAAGGTTGCCCGGACGAGGTCGAATTGATCGAGCTCGGGACGGAGGGTGCCCACCACGTCGCTGACGATGTGCATCACG
>DDSL01000089.1 GCA_002343825.1 Chthonomonas sp. UBA2391 | reverse complement strand
CTCGTCGAGGTCCTTGAGGGCCTCGCGGGTCTCGATCTTGGCGCAGAGCCGAACGGTCGGGTCATATTGGTCGATCAGTCGGCGGAGCTCGCGGAGGTCGGCCGCTCGCCGCACGTAGCTCAGGGCGATGAAGTCCACCCCGGCTTGCATCGCGTGGTAGGCGTCTTCCTTGTCTTTGTCGGTCAGGGCCGGGACTTCAAAGCTCTTGCCGACCAACGTGACGCCCTTGCGGCTGCCGATCTTTCCGCCGGTGACCACCTTGGCGTCGTATCGGTCCGGGTTACCGCCCGCGATCTTGAGCTCCACTTCCCCATCGCCCAGCAGCAGACGGCAATTAGGGGACATCGCCTCCAGGATCTCCTCCCCGGGGATCGGAATGTCATTGGCAAGGTCACGACCTACGGTGAGACTTTGACCCGTCTGAAGCTCCATGACCTTCTCCCTCAGATCGCCGATCCGGAACTTTGGTCCCTGAAGGTCGGCGAGGATTCCGATCGGCCCAAACCGAGGACTTTCGGCGCGGATCCATTCGATCCACTCCTTCTTGCTTTGCCAATCTCCGTGGCTGCAGTTCAGCCGGGCGACGTTCATCCCTGCGCCGATGAGTTCTCGGATCCGGGCTTGACTGTTGGTCGCAGGACCCAAGGTGCAGACGATCTTTGTGCGGCGCTTCACGAAAGTTCCAGACGGCCCGGCCCGCGCAACAGCCGCAATCCATTCAAGATCACGAGAACGGTGCTCCCCTCGTGGCCCAAAACCGCGAGCGGAAGAGGCATCTCGCCGCCAAAAAGGCTCGGCCAAAAGAAGGAAAAGAGGGTCAGAACCAAGATCATTCCAGCGGCAAAGAAGAGGTTCGCACGGATGATGCGGTTCGTTTTGCGCCCCAGGGCGATCATCTCGGGGATCCGCTCGATGCGGTCCTGGACCAAAACCACATCGCTGGCCTGTAGAGCGGCCTCGCTGCCCAATCCCCCCATCGCGATCCCGATGCGGGCTTTGGCAAGGGCAGGGGCATCGTTGACTCCGTCACCCACCATCATGACTTGGCGGCCTTGGCCGATCCAGTCGGAGAGTATCTGGAGCTTGTCGCCGGGCAAAAGCCCGGCGTGGACCTCGGTTACTCCAACCTGGGTGGCAATCGCTTGGGCAGTATTGGGATTGTCCCCAGTGAGGATGGCAAGGTTCTTGACCCCCATCGACTGCAGTTGCCGGATCGTTTCCGTGGCCCCTTCTCGGGCCACATCGCGCATGCCCAGGGCGGCCCAGCCCTCTGTCGTCCGAAGGATGACGCTTGTGAGGCCACGGTCTTGCATCTCGCGCACGTGCTCGCAGAAGCCACCGGGGAGCTCTTCAAAGAACTTCGATTGGCCTACCTGAACCGACTGCCCCTCGACGGTGGCCTCGATTCCCAGTCCCGGAATGGTCCGGTGATCTTCCACCGAGGGCCACTGGAGTTCGTGACGACGAGCCGCACGGACGATCGCTTCGGCGATCGGGTGGGTGCTGACGCTCTCGGCGGCGGCGGCGACACGCAACATCCGGGCGGCTTCGGGACTCAGCGGCGATCCCGAATGCCAGCAGGTGATGCAGCTACACTCGTGACAATCCTGGCCGCAGGCGCTCGCCGGGTTGGGCCGAGCCGCCGCAGTGAGGGCGGCAACGGGCACGGCGGCCGGGCGTACTCCCGAACCGATGCAGATCTCGACGAGTTCAGGCCGCCCCTCGGTCAAGGTCCCGGTTTTGTCCATAGCGATCGCATCGATCTGCCCCGCGGATTCGATAAACTCCCCTCCCCGGACCAAGATGCCGCGGCGGGCGCTGTAGGCTAAAGCGCTCAGGGTCGTCGCTGGGGTCGAGATGACCAAGGCGCACGGACTCAGGGCGACCAGCAATATCAAGGAAGCGTACACCGCCTCGCTGGTCTCGTGACCCAGGAGGGCCCGTCCGGCGAGAGAGAGGCCGAAAGCGCCAAGGACGAAAATCGTATACCGCTGACCGAACCATTGGCTGATCCGCTCGCCCGAAGCCTTGTTCTCTTGGGCATCTTGGACGAGGGCCACCACTTTATCAAGGGTGGTATCACCAGGAGGCGCCGTGACCTCAAAAGTCACCAGTGTGTCCTGATTCAATGTTCCCGCGAGGACTGGATCACCGATGGAGCGCTCGATGATGCGGCTCTCGCCGGTCATCGTGGATTCGTCGAATCGACCTTCGGTCAAGAGACGACCATCGGCGGGACTCGCTTGGAAGGGCTGAATCCTGACGTGGTCCCCAGCTTTGAGGTCCCTCGCGGGAATCACCTGATCCCCGGTCGGGGTCACGAGGATGGCGGATTCGGGCTTCAGTTGAACCAGTGCCTCGATGGCCGACTTGGTTTTGCTCAGGGTGAGGGATTCGAGTGCCCCGCTCAGGCTAAAGAGGAAGAGGAGCGCGGCCGCATCTTCGGGATGGCCGACCACGATGGCTCCTATAGCGGCCAGTACCATGAGCAAGTGGACGTCGATCTTCCTCTCGCGGAGCGACTCCCAAGCTTCCTCGATGGCATGCCATCCACCCGCCGCGATGCTGAGGTAGGGCATCCAAGCGGGCACACCGGGGATGAAGCTCAAGACCAAAAAGAGGCCGCAAAGCGCGGTCAACACGATCTCGAGATCTTTCCACCAGATCACTTCACGTCTTTGTCCGCACATATCTTATTGTATATCGGGTTTTCCGAGGGAATTGTGCAAGCGAAACCTCCTCTCAAGGCCACCTCACGCTGAGTTCACTTCACACACCCAGGGTTCCCATTTTTCTGCAATCGCATCATAACTCGGCAAAAAACCGCAAAAACTTGCGCACGACCTCGGCTCGGTAAGCGTATACACCGATGTTCAAACACTCCTGAAGGGGAGTAGCCGCCCTCCACCGGCTTTCGGATGAGGGGATCTCGAAGCGTCAATACGCGGCCCGGCCAGCCGCTCGAGATCACAATCGGCAAGACCTTCGGTGACTCGATAACAACTCGAATCAGCGAATGGAAAGGCTTCTCAAGAACCTCGTCTCGGGGCGGCGCAAGCGTCGTTCCTCCTCACCCCATGGCGGCCGCATGGTCGTCAAGTCCCTGCTCGCCAAGCTCCTAGTCAGGCTCTTGCGCAAGGTGAT
This sequence comes from Chthonomonas sp. UBA2391, assembly GCA_002343825.1. Lineage (GTDB taxonomy): Bacteria > Armatimonadota > Fimbriimonadia > Fimbriimonadales > Fimbriimonadaceae > UBA2391. The sequence continues at coordinate 5,519 of DDSL01000089.1, read as the reverse complement.
CTCCCGATGAACGTAATGGAAAAACCCACACTCCAAAGCCCAATTTGGCATGCCCAAACCCACGATGAGGTCCTCCAAAAGTTAGGCTCCTCGGCAGAAGGGCTCGCCACAAACCAGGTCGAACGCCTCCGTGCTGAGCACGGCCCCAACGTCCTGCCTCGAAAGCAGGCCGATGGACCCCTCCAGCTACTCTGGCGGCAGATCAACAACCCACTCATCTGGGTGCTGATCGCCAGCTCGGGCGTTGCCATCGCGGTGGACCCCAAGGATGGACTCAAGAACGGACTTGTCATCCTTGCCGTCGTCGTTCTCAACACGATCATCGGTTTCGTTCAAGAGTTTCGGGCTGGGCAGGCCATCCAGGCGCTGGTCAATATGATTCCGGAAACGACCACCGCACTCCGAGATGGAGAGAAGGTGACCATTCCCGTCGCCGACCTCGTGCCCGGTGATGTTGTGTTGCTTGCAAGCGGAGACAAGATCCCCGCCGACCTCAGGTTGCTCCAATCTCGGACCTTGATGGTCGAAGAGGCGGCTCTCACCGGAGAGTCAGTCCCGGTTGAGAAGAGTCTTTCCGTCGTGGCCGAAGACGCAAGCCTCGGCGACCGGACCAATATGCTCTTCGGCGGAACCCTTGTGACCTACGGAACGGGAACGGCCGTCGTGGTCGAAACCGGGGCGCGAACCGAATTGGGTCGCATCAGCGAGATGTTGGAGAGCGCAGCCGACCTTGAGACCCCGCTGACCAAAGCTCTCGGTCAAATTGGCAAGATCATCACCATCGCTATCGTTGCGATCTCGGTTCTGATGCTGATCATCGGCTCCGTTCGGATGATGAACGAGACGGGTCTGGCTCTGGCGGACGCTCTTCGAGAGACGGCAATCTTTGCCATCGCCTTGGCTGTGGGTGCGATTCCCGAAGGTCTTCCCGCCATCGTGACCATTGCCCTGGCAATCGGCGTGCAGCGCATGGCCGCCCGGCGAGCCGTGATCCGAAAGCTTCCCGCGGTCGAGACGCTGGGTAGCACCACCGTAATTTGCAGCGACAAGACGGGCACGCTCACCAAGAACGAGATGACCGTCCAGGCGCTCTGGACTCCGGACGGCACCTACACGGTCACCGGAGTTGGCTACGAACCAGTGGGCGAGTTGCTCCGAGAGGGTTCCCCGTCCGAGGTTTCGGTTCCGGTCCGACAGTTGCTGGAAGCTGGGCTGCTGTGTAACGACGCGGCGCTGAAGCATGAGGGCGAGCAATGGAAATTGACTGGCGACCCGACCGAAGGCGCACTCGTGGTTTCAGCCCAAAAGCTTGGCATCGAACCCGAACCGACCAAGGCTCAGTCGCCTCGGCTGGATGCGATCCCGTTTGAGTCGGAAAACCAGTTTATGGCGACTCTGCACCGGGTACCGGTAGGGGACAACCTGGTCTTGATCAAGGGTGCCCCAGAGGTAGTTCTTCGACGAAGCACTCTGCCGGAAGGGATCACCGAGCAAGATGTTCTGGACCAGGTTGAGACTTTTGCCGCGGATGGAATGCGCGTACTGGCCTTTGCTCAGAAGACCTTGGGGGACAAGTCCGAGCTTGCCTTTGAAGATGTGGATGGAGGCCTGACCTTCCTTGGCCTCCAGGGCATGATCGACCCACCGCGCAAGGAAGCCATCGACGCGATTGCGGCCTGTCATCGGGCAGGGATCGAAGTCAAGATGATCACCGGCGACCACAAGGGAACGGCGGCCGCGATTGGGCGGCAACTAGGCATCCTGACCGACCAGAAGGCGATCACCGGGACTCAGCTGGCCGAGATGGACGACAAGCAGATGGAAGACGCCGTTCGGCAGACCAACGTCTTTGCTCGAGTTTCGCCCGAACACAAGCTGCGGCTGGTGCGGGCCTTGCAGGCCCGTGGAGCGGTGGCGGCGATGACTGGGGACGGAGTGAACGATGCTCCGGCTCTCAAGCAGTCCAATATTGGGGTTGCGATGGGGATCACCGGGACCTCGGTGACGAAGGAAGCGGCAGACATCGTTTTGACCGACGACAACTTTGCCAGCATCGCGGCGGCGGTTGAGGAAGGGCGTCGGGTCTATGACAACTTGATCAAGTCCTTGGCGTTTGTTTTGCCGACGAACCTGGGCTTGGCCCTGATCTTGATGTACGCGGTCGCGTTCTTCCCCTTTGTGGGTGGGGAGCTGCTGGTGCCAATGTTGCCGACACAGTTGCTTTGGATCAACCTGGTGGCGACGGTGGCTTTGGCTTTGCCGCTTGCCTTTGAAGCGAAGGAGCCGGATGTCATGTCTCGTCCTCCTCGGGATCCGGGGGCTCCGGTGTTGAATCCGTTTGTGGTGTTCCGGACGTTTTTGGCCGCGATCATCATGACGGTGGGCGCGATTGGGCTCTTCTTGTATGAGTTCAATGCGGCGAAGGCGTCGGGGGTTGCGGAGGCTTTGGCGATCAGCAAGGCTCAGACGATGGCGGTTACAACGGTGATCGCTTTCCAGATCTTCTACATGCTGAACTGCCGGTCTTTGAAGGATTCGATCTTCCGGATCGGGCTCTTTAGCAACAAGACGGTCTTTGTTGGGATTGCGGCCTTGATCGGCTTGCAGATGGCGTTCATCTTTGCTCCGCCTTTGCAGCAGGTCTTTGGGACTCAGGCTTTGAGCTTGCGGGACATTGGCTTTGCAGCCTTAGCGGGGGCCATCATCTTGCCGGTGATCACGGTGGAGAAGCTGATCCGGGGTCGTCGGAAGGGCTAGCTTTGCTTGACAATACGGATACGTTGAAAGAAAGATCAAACTATCGAGCTTGACTTGTAGAAGGCCTTTAAGGTAGCGTTCGCGCAGATCGTGTGTTGCATCGCACGCGATCTGTGCGAACTGTTTCGTGACAAGCGAGACTGCCGAAACCGAGTTTATCTCTTGAGGCTGGCAACCAAACTTTATCCCGCGACTGTTCTGATTCGACGAATTAGAGCCAGAGAACTCTTGGTTACCGCTTTTCTTTTAGGCATCGATGGTGTGATAGAGACTGAGGAGCGATTGGATGGTGCGTTTGTTGCTCTTTACTCACCAGATAAACTGTCCCAACAAGGAGAGCCGAAACAATGGAGCAGAAAATGAAGTTTTTAGCCAGTCTGATTCTCATTGTTCACCAACTGGTTTGTTTTCTCCCCGCCTTAGGAGCACTCATTGCAGGTATCTGGCTAGTCACACTCCACGAGTGGAAGACACTGATCTCCGGACTACTTATTTTTCTTTCAGCCCAGGCCATTTTAGGACTTGCTCTAGGTCCTGTGGCACTCCTTGTAGCACGAGTCGCCAAGCTGAAAGATAGAGGCCACCAGACCACTTCGCTCTTGATAGAGGCGGTTGCAAATGTCTACTTTGCAATGATGATGACCATATGGTGCTGTGCGATTATGATGTTCTTCATGATGGATGTGAACGGGAAAAATATCATTCCAACGATTATTTGGTCGTACGGGATCGCCGTCGCGCCCTGGGTTGCGCTCTTATGGTCAGAGCGGCCCAAAGCGACGTTTGGGTTCCTCTTCCACGTTTTTTTTGCTCAGATTGCCTACTTGGTCATTGCCCTTCTTCTACTTCACACCTCGACAACAAACCTCCAAGCAATAGTAGTTTTCTCATGCATAATGACAATCAGTGTAATTCTGTGCATCGGAGAAGTTATCTCGTTGCACAAGCCTAGAGCGGAAAAAAGCTAATCATAAGAATCTAAACTAGTCTGGGCTCTAAGGCGGAGATCGGGAGTTCCCGTGTAGACTGCGTGAGCGATGATCGCCCAGGCCCACAGTGCGACCCTGAATGGGATCGAGGCCCTGCCCATTGTGGTCGAGGTCGATCTGATCGGCGCGCGGGAGCCGAAGTTCGTGATCGTCGGGTTGCCCGATAAGGCGGTTCAGGAGAGCAGCGAGCGGGTGAAGTCGGCCTTGCGGAACGGCCAATTCCGGATCCCGAACCAGACAATCTTGTGCAACCTCGCTCCAGGCGATATTCGCAAGGAGGGCCCGAGCCTCGACCTCCCCATTGCGGCGGCGGTGCTGGCGGCGACGGAGCAAATCCCGGCAAGCGAGTTAGCAGGAACGCTGATCTTGGGTGAGCTTGGTTTGGACGGTGCGGTTCGTCCGATCCATGGGGCGGTGAACGCGGCTTTGTTGGCGCACGAGAAGGGTTTTCGCCGGATCATCTTGCCGCGTTGGAATGCCCCCGAGGCGGCGATTGCTTCGGGGGTGGAGATCTATGGGGTGGAGACCCTGCTGGAGTTTGCGGAGCTGATGAACGGCTCTCTTTTGGTCCAGCCCTACCAGCCTCGTCCGGACGAGCTTAGGCCCCATCCGACGTATGAGATCGACTACAGCGACATCAAGGGCCAGGTCCACGCGGTGCGGGCGCTGGAGATCGCGGCGGCGGGCGGTCACAACTGCCTGATGGTGGGGCCCCCGGGGAGTGGGAAGACGATGCTGGCCCGTCGGCTTCCCACGATCCTCCCCCCGCTTACCCTGCCCGAGAGCATCGAAGTGACGCGCATCTATAGCGCGGCGGGCGAGAAGGGCGGAAAGCCCGGTCTGATGTGGGAGCGCCCGTTCCGCACTCCTCACCACACCGCGAGCTATGCGGCGGTGGTGGGAGGTGGAAAGAACCCTCGGCCCGGAGAGATCAGCCTTGCTCATCTGGGGGTTCTCTTTTTGGATGAGATGCCCGAGTTTGACCGAGGCGTTCTCGAAAGTTTGCGGCAGCCGATGGAAGACGGGGTGGCGACCGTGAGCCGGGTGAGCAATACCCTCACCTTTCCGGCCCAGTGTTGCGTGATCGGGGCGATGAACCCCTGCCCTTGCGGATTCAAGGGCTATCCCGAGGCGCAGTGCGTCGGCAGCCCGGCGACTTGCGGTCGCTACGCTTCGCGGATCAGCGGACCGATTCTCGACCGGATCGATATCCATGTTCAGGTTCCGCGGCTGAAGCCCGACGAGCTTTTGGACCTGAAGCCAGGTGAACCGAGTGCGGCAATCCGTGAGCGCGTCATGCGGGCCCGAGAGCGTCAGGCCCAGCGATTCGGGGCGGCGATCACCAACGCGAAGATGTCCCCCCGGCAGATCCGCGACGAGATCCAGGTGACGGACGAATCGCGACAATTTATGCAGCAGGTCGCGACCCGGATGAACATCTCGGCCCGAGTGTTTGACCGGCTCCTGAAGGTCGCCAGGACGATTGCCGACCTGGCCGAATCGGATGCGGTTGAAAAGCGCCACCTGGCCGAGGCGGTCCAGTATCGCGAGATCGGTTGGTAGCCTTGCCGGATCGCGGAAGCCTTTCTTCGTAGAGCGCGGGCCTTGACCACCCGTAGACTAGGGAGGAAGAAACCGGGCACTCCCCCGACCACTCACCGGCGCCGGGGTGCGTGGACACCGAGAGGTCCGCGCTCCGCACCCCTAGCTTGGGTGGGTTGCGAGACGGACCTTGACCACCCTAAGACTAGGGAGGAAGAAGCGCCCACGCCC
>DDSL01000060.1 GCA_002343825.1 Chthonomonas sp. UBA2391 | reverse complement strand
CAACCAGTTTTTGGGCAACATCCGAGAGGTCGATGCCATCGTCCACGTCGTCCGATGCTTCGATAACGACGACATCATCCACGTCGCCGGATCCGTCGACCCGGCCCGCGACATGGAGATCATTAACCTCGAACTGATCTTTGCCGACCTCGGCCAATGCGAAAAGAGGATCGAACGAGCCCGCAAAGACGCCCGGCAGAAGAAGGAAGCCCAGATCGAGGTCGACGCGCTCGATCGGATCATCCCCGCCCTGAACGATGGCCTCCCCGCCCGGTCGGTCGCGCTCAACGAAGATGAAGAGCTCGCGATCAAGGGACTCGGACTGCTGACCAAGAAGCCCATCATCTATGCGGCCAACGTCAACGAGGACGACCTCGCCACCGGCAACGCCTACGTCGAAACCGTCCGCGCTGCCGCCGCCAAAGAAGGTGCCAGCGTCGTGGTCATCTCGGCCCAGGTCGAAAGCGAACTGATTGAACTCCCCGAAGAAGACCGCGCCGGATTCCTCGAAGCTCTCGGGGTCAAAGAGGGCGGCCTGCAGAGCCTGATCCGCGCGACCTACGACTTGCTCGGGCTCCAAACCTACTTCACCACCGGACCCAAAGAGACAAGAGCCTGGACCATCATCAAGGGGATGAAGGCCCCGCAGGCCGCCGGCGTGATCCATAGCGATTTCGAGCGCGGCTTCATCCGAGCCGAGACCGTCAGCTACACGGACCTCATTGCTTGTGGCAGCATGAAGGTGGCCAAAGAGAAGGGCCTGGTCCGCAGCGAAGGTAAGGAGTACGTCGTCCAAGAAGGCGACGTGATGCTCTTCCTCTTCAATGTGTAGTAGGTAGCTGGCGCAGCAAGTACAGATCTAGGACCTGGAGGATCAGGCCCTGGATCGCAACCGCTGCACCATTGCCCACCAGCACGGCCGACGCCCCACTCGGCAAGCACAGCGCCAAACCCACTCCGATATATCCGAAGTTCAGCCCGACATTGAGCATAAGGAACTCGCGAAAGGCGCGCAGATCGGGGAGTTGCTTGTTGCGCAGGCTCACGACCACGATCACCAGGTTGACCACCGCCCACCCCGCGGTCATGGTTCCGAAGGCCTTTTGGGCTGCGCCGGATCCCGCAAAAACGATCCCCAACCCGATGATCACCGAGAGGGTGGACAGGACCGCGAGTCGGAGCAAATGGCTGCGCAGGGCGGCATTGATCGCGTTCATCGCTCCAGAGCCTATTCCATTTGGGCAGAAATGAATCCTGCCGCCCCGCTCTGCCGTACTAGTGATGCAGGAAAAAGAGAATGGGCATCCTCGTTTTAGGAGTTATCGTCTTTGTCGCGTCCTTCATCTTCGCCGGGCTGCATAGCCAAACCGGTGAGAAGGTCAATCTCAAGCCGATCGCCTGGGCGACTCGAATGATTGGCGTTCTCATGATCGTCGGCGGACTGCTGTGGCGCGGCGTCGTCCAAGTTCCCGCTGGCTATCAGGGAGTTCTCTTGCGGTTTGGCGCCCTCCAAGGGTCGATCTCTCCCGGCATCCACCTGATCATCCCGGGAGTGAATGAGGTGATTCTTTTGGAGACCCGAACCCAAAAGGAAGAAGGCACCGCTACCGCCGCGAGCCGCGATCTTCAGGTCGTGACCACGACCCTCGCGCTCAACTATCGGCTGAATGCGGTCAAGGTCCCCGAGATCTTTGGTCAAGTTGGCCCCGATTACAACAGCCGCATCATCGATCCCGCAATTCAAGAATCGGTCAAGGTTGTCACCAGCCGCTACACCGCAGAAGAACTCATCCGCAACCGACAACAGGTCAAGACCGAAGTTGAAGCCGACCTCACGCGACGGCTCGCACAATACAATATCATCGTCGACCCCCAGGGCCTCAGCATCACCAACTTTGACTTCTCGCCCGAGTTCAATAAGGCGATTGAAGCCAAGCAAGTTGCTCAACAAGAAGCCGAAAAGCAGAAGTTTGTTCTGCAACAAGCCGAACTGCAAAAGCAAACAGAAATCGCACGGGCCCAAGGAAAAGCCGAGGCCTCGCGGTTGATCGCCGAATCCCTCCGAGCCAATGGAGGAAGCCTCGTGATTGCCCGCGAATGGGTTGATAAATGGGACGGCAAACTTCCGAGCGTCAACGCCGGAGGAAACGGCGGCGGTGTGATCCTTGACCTCAGCAATCTGATGAAGGAATCCAACTCCGCTCCGGCGAGATAAGTGAGCCAGAGGAACTCCAAGTCGTGATGTCTTGGGGTTCCTTGTTTCAGGTTTCTCTTTCCTGAACTGAGCCAGTTCTAACGAGATTCAGAGTCCCTATAGAGTTGGGCCAGGACTTCTGGAGTCACGATCTCCACGCCTCGCATCGCGCAATGAGCCGCAATCTTTTGCAGGCCGTCCGGAGTCACTCCCCAATTCCACAAGAAGAAATGGAGGAACTGAGGACAATCGGGGCGCGCTAAGATCTGGTCGATTTCCTGAAGCATTTGCTTCTCATCCACCACTTTGTTCATCGTGTGGAAGGCTCCGATTCCATTGCTATAGCGGGTGACGGCAAGCTCGCCCTTATCGGTTACAGGTCCGTATCCACCCATGATGGCTTCGATACCGGTGAGCCCCTCCGCCAGATCCTTCAACACCGGTCCTCCAGCGGGCCCAAACCTCATCACCCATATCCAGCGATGGCCCGACCGCTGAGCCGTGGCAGAGGTAAGGTCCGTGTATCTTCTAAAGACATTCTTGGGATCAGGCAGGGCCTTTCCAAACTCTTCCGGAGCGACATAACCCACACCACTGACACCCGAGCCGATCGAATCCCCTTCGGGCAGGGACCGAATCGCATGATCATAGAGTGGCGGAGCGAGCTCTCTCATCAGTGGACCCATCGTCCAACTTACCGGATAGCCACGCCTTCCCAACGAAGCAATGTACTTAGGAAAATAGTCTCTCCAAGTGCAAAGGTTGTCCCCGTCACTCATCACTAAGGCCGCGTACTTCGTATCCTTTCGATACGTCTTAGGCCTAAGCTTAAGGGCTGGCTTCTGGAGGCTCGGTTCGAAGGTGCTCCAAAAACTCAGATTCGAAAAGTTATCCGTTGGAATGAGCCACTTACCGGTCTGGCTAAGAAAGGAAACCCCTTCATGCTCCCCAAGCCCGTATCCATCCCCAGACCACGGATAGCCAAAGCACGGAATGTTGTCCGGGTACTTATCGATCAGGATCCGTCTTGCATCCTCCAACTCGCCCGCTGGATCCGCTCCTGCCGCATCACGTTCCTTGGTTCCACTGGGCCAAAGTGCCCAAATCTTGTTGGCCATCAAATAATCCCGCAGTTGAGCAGGTTGGTGAGTTTGGGTCGGTCCGGGAACGGTAATCGAGACCCCTCTACGCGAGATATTGGAGCCATACTTACTCCATAGATAGTCGTTAGCTTCTCGATTTGTCTTAAAGCGGTTCCGAAGATCCACCTCGATCTTAATGCCGATACGAGAGGCAAGTTCAGGATCTGCAACCAAAAGAAGACGCTCACATCCGGCCAGCGTTGTCGCGATATTGGGCAAGTGATAGGGCTTGTTATCAAAAATCACCCCTCGACGAACGCGGGCTTTTCCTACTAACTCCTCCAGACTCTGGACTTGCTGGACACCGTTGACGATCTTGTTCTTCACGAGATGATCCAGCCAAAAGGCGTCGTGATCATCCCAAATCAGATAGATCTTCGTGGTCCCCTTCTCTCGACTATTCAGCAGACCTTGAGCACTTGCGGCCAGGAGCTTCTCCGAATAGTCCAAGCCTTTTCGGAGATCTAAGCTGACGACTTCCTTCGGGGGTGCCCCCGTGCTGGGCACAATCCGCTCAGTGAACGAACCCAGCAGGAGAGCCATCGTGAGAATCATGACCGACCTACGAAGTTACACATCGAACGTGATTCCCTGTGCGAGAGCAGGTCGCTCCCGGCCGAAGTAGGTAGTGCTGGTCTGTCGCCGCATATAGGCTTTCCAGCTATCGCTTCCCGATTCTCGTCCTCCGCCGGTTTCTTTTTCTCCACCAAAAGCGCCACCAATCTCCGCCCCACTGGTTCCGATGTTGACGTTCGCGATTCCGCAGTCGCTATGCCGCTTGAAGTATTCGGCTTCTCGGACATCCGTCGTCATGATGGCCGAACTCAGACCTTGTGGCACAGAGTTGTGGATTTCCAGAGCTTCCTCCAGAGTTCGATACGGGATAAGGTACGTGATCGGTGCGAAGGTCTCTTCCTCGATCACGGCGGAGTTCTCGGAAAGAAGGACCATCGCCGGGCGAGCATAGTACGCGCCTGTTCCTAGATCTTCCCTCGTTCTTTCTCCACCGGTAATGGCCTTCGCCACCGGTCGAATTCGATCCAGCGCCGATTGCATTCCATCAAAGGCGGCTTGATCAATAAGCGGTCCGACCAATGTCGAGGCTTCCAGTGGATCTCCGACCTTAGTCTCGCCAATCTGACTCACGGCCTTCGAAAGACTTTCATACAATGGACCGATAAGACTCTCGTGCGCGATCACCCGCCGAGTGCTGGTGCAACGCTGACCGGCTGTTCCGACCGATCCAAACAGGATGCTCGGCACGGCGATCCCCAGATCGGCTGAGGGCGTCACGATGACCGCGTTGTTGCCGCCAAGCTCCAACAAGGACCTTCCAAATCGAGCCGCGACCTTGGGGCCAACGGCGCGCCCCATCCGCGTGGATCCGGTGGCACTGATTAGCGGCACCCGCGAGTCGCTGACCAACTGATCGCCCTGCTCGGCGAATCCGAGGATCACCAAACTCAAGTCGGCCGGATAGCCCTCGGCCACCGAGTCGAAAATCGCCTGACAGGCGAGGGCCGTCAGCGGAGTCTTCTCGCTCGGCTTCCAGAGGCACGGATCGCCACAAACCAAGGCCAAGCACGAGTTCCAGCTCCAGACCGCCACCGGAAAATTGAACGCGCTGATGATCCCCACCGGGCCGAGAGGGAGCCAGTTCTCCTGCATCACGTGGTTGGGACGCTCGCTTGCAATGGTGAGTCCATAGAGCTGGCGACTCAATCCTACAGCAAAGTCGCAAATGTCAATCATTTCTTGGACTTCGCCGCGACCCTCCTCCAGAATCTTGCCGCACTCGAGCGTCACGAGTTTCGCCAGGTCCTCTTTGTGAGTCCGCAGGGCTTCGCCGAGTCGCCGGACGAGTTCCCCGCGTTGCGGAGCGGGCACTTCTCTCCACTGATGAAAAGCGCTGACGCTTCGAGCAATCTTGTCGTCAATGGAGGACTGCGAATCCACCTTGAGCGTCACCAAAAGCTGACCGTCGATGGGTGAATAGACGGGCAAATCGGATCCTAGGTAGGAGTCGAGATCCGGGATCAGGCGTCGGATCAGGTCAGTGTGGGCGCTCATGCTTCGGGTGTACCAGAATCCGACCGGCGAACCGCGGGGGGCTCCCCAGCGTAGACTGCAGTCGGCAACCTATGGCTTATCGCGACCTCCGGCATTTTCTCGAAGTCCTCGAATCCCGAAACGAACTTAAGAGGATCAAAGAGCCGATCAGCCCCTATCTGGAAGTCACAGAGATCGCCGACCGCGTGATGAAGTCGGGCGGCCCGGCACTCTTTTTCGAAAATCTCGTGGGCCCTCCCCACCGACTCGGCACCCCGCACCACGCCAGCGCGGTGATGAACCAGCCGTCGATCCATCGCGAAGGAGCCTGGTGGACATCCGACCCAAATGCCTCCGTCAAGTTCGACTATCCCGTTGCCATCAACACCATGGGGAGCGAGAAGCGGATGAGCCTTGCCCTCAGTTGTGAAGACTTTGAGGAGCACGCCGCACGGCTGAGAAAGCTCCTCCAAGCTCCTGGAAACGTGCCCAAGGGGATCGGCGAGAAGCTGAAGTTCGCCCTCGAAATGGGGGGTGAAGTTAAAACGGTCGGACCCAAAGAGGTTTCCGCGGCTCCCTGCCAAGAAATCACTTGGATGGGCGACGACATCGACCTCACGAAGTTTCCTATCCTCACCTGTTGGCCCGAAGATGCTGGCCCCTATGTCACTCTTCCCCTCGTCTTCACCCACGATCCCTTAACCGGTAAGCGCAACGTCGGGATGTACCGGGTCTTGCTCTATGACAAAAAGACCTGTGGCATGCACTGGCAAATGCACAAGACCGGCCAACGACAAATGGAAGATGCGGCTGAGGTCGGTAAGCGTCGGTTCGAAGTTGCCGTGGTTTTGGGTGGAGATCCCGTTTATAACTTCTGCGCTATTGCTCCTCTTCCTCCGGGGATCGACGAAATGGTCTTCGCCGGCTTTCTCCGCAAAGAAAATGTGAAGACGGTCAAGTGCAAGACCGTTGATGTCTGGGTTCCCGCCGATGCCGAAATCGTCATCGAAGGCTATGTCGATCCCGCCGAAAGACGTCTCGAAGGCCCCTTCGGCGATCATACTGGCTACTATTCATTAGCCGGTGACTTCCCCGTGCTACACGTCACCGCGGTGACGATGCGACAAAAGCCGATTTGGCCTGCGACCATCGTCGGGATCCCTCCGATGGAAGATGGGTGGATGGGCAAGGCCGTGGAGCGGATCTTCATGCCGATGATCCAGCTGACAGTTCCCGAAATCGTCGACATGAATCTTCCGGTGGACGCTTGCTTCCACAACGTCGCATTTGTTTCGATCAAAAAGAAGTATCCCGGGCATGCCTATAAGGTCATGAACGCAATCTGGGGGCTTGGACAACTTGCCTTCACCAAAATGGTTTTCGTTTTTGATGAAGATTGCAACGTCCAGGATATCGGCGAGGTGCTCTTCCGCCTCGGCGCCAACTGCGACCCGATGCGAGACGTTCTCCATTCTCGCGGCCCTGTCGATCAGCTCGATCACGCCGCGGTCAGCGAAGGTTTTGGCGGAAAGATCGGCTTCGATTGCACCCACAAGTGGCCCGGGGAAAATGGTTACAACCGCGATTATCCCAAGCTCATCAAGATGGCTCCCGATGTGGTGAAGAGAATCGATGGGATCTGGAGCAAGCTAGGACTCTAGATCCTTCTCGACCATCGTTCCACTTGCCAATAGCCGAGGTCCCTCGAAGATAGCTGAAACGAAAGGTCTTCCTTCCGGATCGGGTTCTATCTGCAAACGGAAGGGACCACGCCCAACGAGCGCTCTGGAATACTCGACCCCGTTGGCCGTTCGGCCACGTTCAATCAGGATGCCGCTGTAGGCCGCATCCTCGTAATCGGCGATGAGGGCATCGTAGGATTTCAATACCAGATCCAGAAAACCCTCGGCTTCTTCCAGAGAAATCCTGGAGAACTCCGAATACAGCGACGAAATCGCCACCGAGACCAGTTTTGCGGCTCGCCACCGAGGTCCGCTAGTGTTGGACCCGGCCATGTCGCTCGACGATGCTTCTCAAGTCACCTTCTTCGATGACTAGGGTGCCGTCCTGGAGGGCCGATTGGTTCGCTTCGACAACCCGGTCCGAGAGCTCTTTCGAGGGCGGGTCATCCACACGCATGGAGTTCAGTAGCGCGTGACGAATCACGTCGCTCTCGGTGACAAAGTAGCCCATCTCCACCCGATCACGGACATAATTGGCCAGCGCACGGGGGAGGGTGACCGTCACCCGCCGATCTCCCCGGTTTACTGAAGTCTTGGACTTTGAGGGCTGCATCTTGGACATCCTACATCATTCTGATGCAATCTGACAGCAATAAGTTTCTTGTGGGTAGGAATCTGGTGATTCCACAAGGCGGCTAAAATAGTATTGCACTATGGTCACCTTCCAAGAGATGGTCCGTCGGCTGAATGAGTACTGGGCTGGGCAGGGATGCGCAATCCTCCAACCCTACGACACCGAAGTCGGCGCTGGCACCAAACATCCCGCCACCGCGCTTCGGGTTCTCGGTCCCGAATCCTGGAATGTGGCCTATGTCCAACCGAGCCGTCGCCCTGCCGATGGGCGATACACTCGCAACCCCCAGCGCAGCCAACGATACTACCAATATCAGGTGATCATGAAGCCGAGTCCCGACGACATCGTCGATCGGTACCTCGCATCGCTCGACCACATCGGGTTCGACACCAGCCAACACGACGTCCGCCTCGTCGAAGATGACTGGGAAGATCAAGCCGCAGGAGCCAGCGGAGTCGGCTGGGAGATCTGGGTCGATGGAACCGAAGTCACCCAGTTCACTTTCTTCCAACAAATGGGCGGCATCGAGTGCAACCCCGTCTGCGCGGAAATCACCTACGGACCCGAGCGACTCTGCCTGATGCTCAACAAACAGAACAGTTTCTGGAGCGACCTTCGGTGGGACGAGACCCGCAGCTACAAGGATGTCGACTTCCAGTTGGAGATGCAACACAACATCTTCAATTTCGAGGTCGCCGACACCCAATTCTTGTTCCAAATGTTCGAAATGCTGGAGGCCGAGTCCAAGCGAGTCCTCGATGCCCCGGTCCACTGGGATCAAGAGCTGGGCATCCTCCAAAATGGACCCTCGCCTTATGATAAGGAAACCCAAGAGCGCTTGCGGGTCGAACACGCCCAAAAGGGAGATGGTCCCGAGGCTTTGGTCTACCCGGCCTTCGATCTCGCGCTCAAGTGCAGCCACACCTTCAACGTCCTCGATGCCCGCGGAGCGATCAGCGTCACCGAACGCGCCGCGTATATCAATCGAATCCGAGCTCGGGTCCGGGCGTGCTGTCTCAAGCACATCGAGCAGTACAAGGTCCCAGTCGCCTAGGACGCCTCCGAGATCGTACCGATCAATTTTCCGTACACTCAAGCCATGAGTACCGGAAAGTTGGTCGTCGGAGTCACCGGGGCCAGCGGGGCCATTTATGCCCAAAGATTCCTGATCCAAGCCGCTCAGAAGTTCGAAAAGATCTATCTGATCCTCAGCGAGCAGGCCACCCAGGTCAGCCTCCAAGAACTTGGCGTCGCCCCCAAGGTCAACCCCTTTTATTCTCAAGAGTGGCTCGGCGCGGAGTATCCCAATATTGAACTTTTAGACCGCAAAGATTACTTCACTCCACCTGCCAGTGGGTCCTTCCGCCACGATGGGATGGTCATCGTCCCTTGCAGCATGGGCACGGCAGGACGGATCGCCCACGGAATCAGTGACGACCTCCTCACCCGGTGCGCCGATGTCTGCCTCAAGGAAGGCCGCAGGCTCATCGTCGTTCCACGAGAGATGCCGATGAATACCATCATGCTCCGCAACCTCACGACCCTCAGCGAGGTCGGAGCGACCGTCATCCCCGCCGCCCCAGCTTGGTACAGCCGCCCCAAAACGCTCGAAGAATTGGCCGATACGGTCGTGGCGCGGATCCTCCAAAATCTCGGCGTCGAGCAGGACCTCATGAAGCAGTGGATGGTCGAGCGGTGAGCCAAAAACTGGTCATCGCGGGCGGAAGCGGGTTCATCGGCCAGGCCTTGACTCGGGCCGCGCGAGCCAGAGGGATGGAGGTGACCATCCTCAGCCGGTCCTCCAAGCCCGAGTCAGGAGGAGTCCAGACGATCGCCTGGGATGCTCGGACCGTCGGAGAATGGAAGCATGCCCTTGAGGGTGCCCACGCCGTCATCAACCTCGCCGGTCGGAGCGTTGCCACCAAGTGGACCCCGATGGCCAAGAAAGAGATCGAGAGTTCGCGTGTCGAATCCACCCGAGCGATCGGAATAGCTCTGGACCAAGTGAGCGACAAGCCCAAGGTTTGGATCAATGCTAGCGCGATCGGCTTCTACGGATACAACGATGCGGCTCGCAAGGATGAGACCAGCGCCCCGGAGCAACCCGAGGAGTTTCTGACCGAGGTCTGCCGAAAGTGGGAAGATGCTGCACGGTCGAGTTGCCCGGCCGGAGTGAATCTGCGCTTCGTCCGGATCGGCGTTGTCTTGGGCCCTGGCGGGGGAGCTCTACCACCGCTTCTTCAGCTCACGAAGCTCTTTATCGGCGGCCATGTCGGCAGCGGCAAGCAAGGCCAGAGCTGGATTCACCTCGACGATCTCGTCGCCCAATTTCTCTGGATGACCGAGGCCGACCGCCCCGCGATCATCAACGGCACGGCCCCCAATCCGGTGGACTTCAGCACTCTCATGGCGACCCTCCGCCGCATTGTCGGCCGACCGTGGGCACCCCCCGCCCCCAGCTTTGCCCTCCAACTAGCGAGCCTCTTTGGCGCCCCCGAGCCCGAGCTCGTGACACGTGGAAACTACGTGCTACCTAAAGCCGCCCTAGAGGCCGGATTCGAGTTCAAATTCCCTGATCTTGAGCCCGCGCTTCGAAATCTTGTCGGCCAAAGTTGAGATTCGGCGATTCTCAGACGAAACTTTGTACGATCCGGTATCGTTGAAAGAAGAGAACCGAAGGGGAGTAGCGCCATGGTTGAGACCATGGGATGCGTTCCGTCATGACGTGTCCTTGGACACCGGGCGCATCACAATCGCAAGACCTTCGTCGCGGCATCGTCCGCGGCGAAGGTCTTTTTTGTTGCCCTAGAGGTTCAAGAGATAGAAACAAGCAGCGATGAACACACTGAAAGTCGGACTCCTCATGGCGGCCCTCACCGCCCTGTTCGTGACGATGGGCAACGTCCTCGGGGGAACCTCGGGGATGATCATTGCGGTCTTGTTCGCCGCCGTCATGAACATCGGAACCTATTGGTTCAGCGACAAGATCGTGCTCTCCATGACTCGGGCCCAGCCGGTCAGCCCCCAACAAGCCCCCGAGCTTTACTCGATGACGCAATCCCTGGCCCAAAAAGCCGAGATTCCGATGCCGAGGCTCTATATCGTGCCCGATCCCTCGCCCAACGCCTTCGCCACTGGACGCAACCCGGCCAATGGGGTCGTCGCCGTCAACGAGGGACTCCTCAATATCCTCAACCGAGAGGAGATTGAAGGCGTCATCGCCCACGAGATTGCCCACATCAAGCACCGCGACACCCTCACCAGTGCCATCGTGGCCACTCTAGCAGGGGCCATCAGCGGCATCGCCAACATGCTGATGTGGAGTTCGCTGCTGGGCGGCGGGGACGAAGATAATCCCAACCCCCTTGGCGCCCTGCTGATGATGGTGCTCGCCCCGATGGCGGCCATGATGATCCAGTTCGCCGTCTCACGGGCTCGGGAGTTCGAAGCCGACAAAACTGCCGCGATCCTGACCGGGAATCCGAATGGACTCAAGAGCGCCCTGGTCAACCTCCACCGGGGAGTCGCCGCCCGACCGAGCCACGTCAACCCGAGCATGGCCCAAATGTGCATCGTCAATCCGTTCTCTGGCGGGATGTCGATCGCCAAGCTTTTCTCCACTCACCCGCCGATGGAAGAGCGCGTCCGCAAACTGGACGAACTCGCCCGATCGATGGGCCGCTAAACAGTTTCAGGCTACAAGGAAAAACAACATGAACAAATGTCCCAAGAACTGCCCGAATCAACTCCTCATGGCCGAGCGCCACGGGGTCGAGATCGACTACTGCCCGGAATGCCGAGGCGTCTGGCTCGATCGCGGCGAGCTCGACAAGATCATTGATCGGGCGATCGAATTGGAGCGCCCCCAAGCCGCCACCCAGCCGGCCGCCCCGGTCCAGCCGCAAATGCAGGCCCCCGTGCAGCCGCAGGCCCCGGTTCAACCCGGACCCGCCATTCCGCAGGCACCGGTCTACCCGCAGCAACCCACTCCAGCCCCGGGCTATGGCTACCCCCGCGGCAGCTACGACAACGACTACGACTACAAGAAGCGCCGGA
The DNA here is from genome assembly GCA_002343825.1 of Chthonomonas sp. UBA2391. Classification (GTDB taxonomy): domain Bacteria; phylum Armatimonadota; class Fimbriimonadia; order Fimbriimonadales; family Fimbriimonadaceae; genus UBA2391. The sequence goes on along the minus strand of DDSL01000060.1, from coordinate 14,149 downwards.
AGAAGAGCTTCCTCGGCGAACTCTTCGACTTCGACTAAGCACTCAACGGTTGGTTTACAAAACAAAATAAGGGCAAAAAATGGAAATCGCGAATATTCACGTCGGGATTTGGGGCGCGTTCTTGGGGTTTGTCTTCCTCATGCTCGCCCTCGATCTCGGCGTTTTTCATAAGGAAGCACACGAAGTCAAGATGAAGGAGGCGCTCACCTGGAGCGCTGTCTGGATTGCCTTGGCCCTCGTCTTCAATGTGGGCATCTACCTCTTCTGGGAGACGATCCAGCCCGGAAGTCAATACACCGCAAAGGATGCGGGACAGGCCTTTCTCGCCGGATATCTCATCGAAAAAGCTCTCAGCGTCGACAACATCTTTGTCTTCCTGATGGTCTTTGCCTACTTCCAGGTTCCGGCCAAATACCAGCACCGGGTGCTGTTCTATGGCATTCTCGGAGCCCTCATCTTCCGGTCGATCTTCATCGCTGCGGGGGCCGCTCTTCTGCAGCAGTTCCATTGGATCGTTTTCCTCTTCGGTGGCTTCCTGATCGTCACCGGGATCAAGATGGTGGTGCTGAAGGACAAGAAGATCGAGCCAGACAAGAACCCCATCATCAAGGGCTTCAAGAAGATCATGCCGGTCACCCCCGACTACGTGGGGCAGAACTTCTTCACCCGCATCGACGGCCGGCTCTGGGCGACCCCGCTCTTCATCACTCTGCTCTTCATCGAGCTCACCGACATCATCTTTGCCGTGGACTCGATCCCGGCGATCTTTGCGATCACCCGCGATCCGTTCATCGTCTTCACGTCCAACGTCTTCGCGATCCTTGGCTTGCGGGCCTTGTTCTTCGCTTTGGCCGGGCTGATGAACCTCTTCCACTACCTGGGCTACGGCCTGGCGCTGATCCTGGTGTTTGTCGGCGGAAAGATGATCTATTCGTTCTGGGGCAAGTTCCCAATCGGTTGGTCGCTCATCATCATCCTTGCGATCTTGATCGGCTCGATCATCCTCTCCTTGCGGATGCCGCCCAAGGACCCCCCTCACTCGCTTCCGGAGACCCCGCCGGACGAGCCCGCCCCGGCTTAGACAGCCTACGCCCCCCGGTGAACTTCTGGTTACCGGGGGGTCTTTTCACCTCACGGGTACACTAGACCGTTACGCAGGTTCGCTATGCCTACGGTTTTGGACATGAAAGTTACTCGCGAGGATCTCAATCCCTGCACGATCAAGCTCGACGTTGTTTGTTCCCCGGACCAGGTGGAAAACGGTTACCGGCGTGCCTATAAGGACTACGCCAAGCAGATCCGAGTCCCCGGATTTCGCCCCGGTCAGGCCCCCAGGGCGATGATCGCCAAAATGGTGCCGCAGGAGGACCTCAACAACCACGCGGCCGAGATCATCGTGGGTTCTGCTCTGCAAAAGGCGCTCACCGACGAAAAAATTCAGCCCCACGACTCCCCTTCGGTGAACGTCACCAAGATCGAGGAGGACAAGGAGTGCGAATTCACCGCCAAGGTGCCACTCGCTCCCCAGGTCGAAATCGGTGACTACAAGGGCATTGAAGCCAGCAAACCCCAGTTCGATTTGACCGATGCCGACGTGGACGCCGCGCTTGCCGCCATCGACAAGGGCGCCGAGCCCGTCGACGGATCGGTCCGCGCCGGCGACTTTGTCATCGTGCACGTCAAGGGCGAAAAGGAAGATGAAGGGACCAACATTGTCGGCGAAGTCGGCAAGCTCGACCCCGCCCTCGATGCCGCCGTGACCGGGATGCGGAGCGAAGAAGTCAAGGTCGTCGACCTGACCCTTCCTGCCAACGTGGCTGGATCCGGAAATGCCGCCATCAAGGGCAAAGCCCGGCTGCTTCTCAAGTCTTCGACCTCCCCGGCTCTGGCCGAGATCGGCAACGCCCTCAAGATCGGGACCAAGGGAGCCTTTAAGGCTCTTGAAAAGGAACGACAAGGCGAAGCCAAAGAGGCCCTAAAGAACCACCTCACCCGGATCCGGGAAAGCATCGCCAACGAATTCGTGACGGAGACCATTCAGACCAAGCTCCTGGCCGCGAGCACGGTCCACGTTCCCGACACCATGTGGGAAGCCGTCGCCAATCAGCGTCTGCAAGAACTCAACAACGAGGCCAACCGAGGCGGCAAGTCGCTCAAGGACAGCAGCGAAGAGAGGGGCATGACCCTCGAAGAAGCCATCGCCTTCTGGCAGGCCGAAGCCAAGGTCCAGGTTCAACGGGCCGTGATTGCGCGAGAGATCTTTGCTAAGGAAAAGCTCCGACTCTCGAACGAGGACCTCAACCAGACCCTGATCTCGATGGCCATGGAATACAACGTTCACCCGCAGGCTCTCGCCGAGGCCATGCAGAAGAACAAGAACTTCCAAGAGCTCGAGATTCGAGCCGTCTTCCGCAAAGTCCTGGACTTCCTGCTCGAAAACGCGACCATCTCTGAAGGCTCCGCCGGAGCGGCACCTGCCAAAAAAGCAAAAACCGCGAAGAAAGAGGTAGCCGAAGAAGCCGTAGAAACCGATAAACCAAAGAAGACGACCAAAAAGAAGGCCGATGCCTAATCGGCCCCTTTTTGGGGAAAGGTAAATAGAAGTATGGGTGTACCCTTTGTCATCGAACAAACCGCTCGCGGTGAACGCAGCTACGACATCTGGTCCAGGTTGCTCAAGGACCGCATCGTCTTCCTTGGCACCGCCGTCGACGACTATGTTGCCAACCTGATCGTGGCCCAGCTTCTCTTCCTCGAAAAGGAGGACCCCGATAAGGACATCGATTTCTACATCCACAGCCCCGGAGGATCCGTCTCTGCTGGACTGGCCATCTACGACACCATGCAGATGATCAAGCCCGACGTGGCCACGATCTGCGTTGGCCAAGCGGCCAGTATGGGCGCCGTCCTTCTCGCCGGTGGAGCCGCCAACAAGCGGTACTGCCTTGAAAACGCCCGGGTCATGATCCACCAAGTCAGTGGCGGAGCCCAAGGCACCGTCGCCGACATGAACGTCGCGCTGAAAGAAGCCAACCGCTACATGGATATTCTCATGGATATCCTAGCGAAGCACTCTGGTAAAGAGGCGGAGCAAGTGCGGAAAGATTGTGACCGAGACTACTTTATGTCGGCCCAAGAAGCCGAAGACTATGGAATTGTCGATAAAGTTCTGAAAGCCGGAGCACGATAATCCCCATAAGGAACGCACGAGCACATGGCTAAGTCACCCGAGCGTAGAGAGCAGTGCTGCCTTTGCGGAAAAAGCAAAGAGCAAGTCAAGAAGCTAATCGTTGGATTGCATGGAGCCGTGTGCTCAGATTGTATTGATCTTTGCAACGATATCCTCAACCAGGAACTGGACCGAAGCGGAAGCCCGGCCCCACGACCTCGCACCGAGGAATCGGCCACGGCCGCGGGTGGAGCCAAGACGCTCCGCGAAGTCCCCAAGCCAAAGGAGATCGTCAAGCATCTCGACCAATACGTCATTGGCCAAACACAGGCCAAGCGGGCCCTGTCCGTGGCGGTTTACAACCACTACAAGCGGGTCACCGACACCGAAAGCGAAGTCGAGCTAAGCAAGTCGAACATTCTGTTGGTCGGTCCGACCGGATCGGGCAAGACGCTTCTCGCTCAGACTTTGGCCAAGGTGCTGGAAGTTCCGTTTGCGATCGCCGATGCAACCGCCCTCACCGAAGCCGGATACGTGGGTGAGGACGTCGAAAACATCCTCCTTAAGCTCTACCAATCCGCCGAATCCATGGATCCGAAGCGGGCCAAGGAGCTCTGCGAACGGGGCATCATCTATGTTGACGAAATCGACAAGATCAGTCGCAAGGGTGATAACCCGAGCATCACTCGGGATGTCAGCGGCGAAGGCGTCCAACAGGCTCTTCTCAAGATCCTCGAAGGAACAGTTGCCAACGTACCTCCCCAGGGCGGTCGAAAGCACCCGCAACAGGAATACATCCAAATTGACACCCGCCACATCCTCTTTGTCTGTGGTGGAGCCTTCGAAGGCGTCGAGGAGATCATTCGCCGCCGGATGAAGGAGAATGTCATGGGCTTCAGGGCCGATCCGACCAGCAAGAAGGAACAGGACAGCAATATCCTGGCCAAGCTCTCGCCCGAAGATCTGCTCAAGTTCGGATTGATTCCCGAGTTTATCGGTCGTCTGCCGGTCATCACCACCCTCGATCCGCTCGACGAGGCCGCCTTGGTTCGGATTCTTACCGAGCCGAAGAACGCTCTCCTCAAGCAGTACGCTCGCTTCTTTGAGCTCGATGGCGTGGAACTTGAGGTGAAGGAAGAAGCCCTTGAAGAGATCGCCCGTGAGGCCATCAAGCGCAAGACTGGGGCCCGGGCCCTCCGAGCCATCATCGAGAGCGTCATGCTGGAAGTGATGTATGAAGTCCCGAGCACGGACAACATCAAGAAGGTTCTCGTCCCCGAAGGAATCGTGGACAAGAGCGCCCGTCCTCTACTGATGACCGAGGACATGCTAAAGGCGAGCTAACCAGTAGTCCGCCGGAGGCAAACCACAAAAAGGGATCGAGACCTCAAGTCTCGATCCCTTTTCTTTACTCTCGGATCGGTTACCGACGCGAACGAGTAGCTTCATAAGGCACTCGGTAGGCCTTGATCCCCGACTGATCGTCGGCATCATATCCACGATCCGAAGCCAAGAACGTCCAGAAGTTGTAGGCAGTCGCCGTCCCCCATGGAGTGCGGAACCCACCGGGAAAGTTCACAAGGTTCTCAAACGTGAAGATGTTCTTGTGCGGCCCGTCGATGTAGTCCGAGTCGTCGTAGATGAACACGATGCCGTGAGTCTTGAGCTTCGGCTGGAACGAGTTCGGCTGCTGACGATGCCGTGTCAACCAGCCCATCGCCTCGAATCCTTGCCAATGAGTCATCGTGTCCGGGATCTGAGTCGCCCCTTCAGGAAGGACGGCCTTGATCCGGTTGGCCATTTCTTGCAGGTCGTTGATCGCCCATACTCGCTGGGGATCGTAGTCTTGATACGCGTGCTTTCCAGCGAATCCAGCCCAGTTATTGCCCGTGAAGTCGAGGTTGTTCGCATTCGCCAACTCGACGAACTCGCGCCACGAACTCTCCACCGCGCCCCAGGTCTGGATCCGAATGATCTGACCGACGTTTTTGTAGCGGTTGTGCTTGAAGAGGTGGTAGCGACCACCGTTCATCTTGAACACCATATCGGTATTCTCGAAGTAGTTATACGCGACGTATTGGCCGGCAAAGTAGTCGTCCAACATGATACAGGCGGTGCTGTCCGAGATCTCGGTATCGCTATAGCGAATGATGTCGCGGAAGACGCACTTCACGACTTCGTTCCCAAGCTGGACCAAGCTGCGCCCGAGAGCGACGACGGCCGCATCGGTCACGTCCGACAGGACCCGCTCAAAGACCGTATTGTGGACCTTGTTGCCAGCTCCCACGATCCCGATGGCTCTGGCGGGAAGATCCCGGAAGCTACATCGGTCAATCGTCACGCCAATACAGTAGTCGGCGAGGCGGACCGAGATAGCACTCTTCCAGATCCGACCGGCCTTTTCAAAGCGCGACCGCGTGATCGTGTAGTTGCTGCTCACGAGCGGACCGTACACCGGAGGAAGCCCCGAATAGAGCCCGCTCGGTCGATCATCGATAATCAGCATATGATAGCGGTAGCTATCGCCGAAGAGGCAGTTTGCGATTCGAACGTTGCTGCAGGCGTTAGTATTGAAGGCCATAAAGCCAACGCCAACAAACTTGCAGTTCTCGAAGGTCAGATCGCTCTGTCGGAAGGCTCGAAACACCGTATTGTAGGCCGCAAGGAACGAAATCCCACGGATATCCACCCCACTGGTCTCGGCCTGGATCAGCGCAAGGACCGGAGCTGTCGACCGGAACTGCGTGCCCGGTTGCGAGATATAGAGCATCCGCCCTTCGCCCGCACCGTTGAACTCCTCATCTCCCGACGAAGTTTCTCCCGGAATTGAGCTGAGGAAGTAGAGTCGCTTCAGTGCCGTATTGACAACCATTTGGCCGTCTTCCTTCAAGAACTCAGGAGCATTCCAGAGCTTGAACCTTTGGTTCATGTTCCACTGGGTGGTCTTCCCGGGGATCGCGAAGAGATTCTGCCCGCGAAGGGTCACCCGACCGGTACTCTCATTGAGTTCCTCAATCCCAGTCTGGATCGGTTCGTAGTCTTGCGAGGCAAAGGCCGTCACCCGGACGTCGCGACGGTTGTCGGCGATGTCTTGTGGCGAAGCCCATCGGGGCCAAGGCATGGCGTCAGTGGTGAAGAACGAATTCGGATCGGCTGGATCGGGAGCCGAAACGTTCACGTAGGCCGGGCCCGGTTTGCCAGGAACCTTGCTCTCGGCAAAGTTCAACGCAAAGTCGTCCACCGTGGCCGTGATCGGGTTCAACCAGTCTTCCGGTGACCGATTGTTGATATTCGAAACATTGGGGTCCCAGCCACCAATGAACCCGGTATCCGGCGTCCCCAGATCCTTATTGAAGTCCAAAACTCGGATGCGATCTCGGACACTTGCCGGGAAGCGAGAAAACCAGGGATCCGAGGGGCGATCCTTCAGATAGGCAATCTTCTCCATCGGTACGCCGAAGCCGCCCACGATCTTGGTCCCCAAAGGATGGCCCAAAATGCGTACCGGCTTGCGCAGAATGAGTCGACTGCGGAAGTAGTAGGTCCGGTTCTCCAACTGGATGGTGCTACCGGGAGCCGCGGCGTCCACCACGGCTTGAAGACGGGCGCCCCGCCGGTCCAGCGGATCGACGTCATCCCACGTCTGGGCAAATTGCATCAGCGGCCCACCGGTTCCGGTGGTACGGCCACCGCCGCGGGTGAAGTCTCCACCACCGGAGATTGGAGGGCCTCCCCAGGCCGTCGAAAGAAGGGCAATGAGGAAACAAAAAATGCTGAATCGGTATGTCATCAATCTCTCACCTTAACTTGAACAGGACCCATAAGGTCAAACAGAAGTATTCGGAAGACCCGATACCTATGCGCCTATTCTACCAAGAGAGGACCCGAAATCCAAGAGAAAATTCAAAAAAGTTGTCACAAAAACCGGCTAGTGTTGACCCATTCCCGCCGGCGCCCGGGACTTTGAACCAAGGACGATAAGCGCGACCAGGGTTGCAAGATAGGGGAGCCCATTCCAGACCTCGCTGGGTATCTCCGCTGCCCCGATCTTGACCCCTTGCAATTGAAGCTGCACCGCCTGAATCAAGCCAAATCCGATCGCCGCAACGAGGGTAGGGATCGGCCGCCATCCACCCAGAATCAGCGCTGCCAGGGCGATAAACCCTTTACCCGCGGTGACGTACTCTCCGAATTGGCCAGCATTCGTGACGATCATCGCCCCCGAGAGGCCACAGCAGAGCCCGGTGCCGATCAGCGCCCCAAACCGGACGACGAGCGGATTCAGCCCGATTTGGCGACACTTTTCCGGACTGTTCCCCACCGCCAAGAGCCGCAACCCGGCCCGGGTCTTGGCGAGCCAAAGCCCCAAGATCACCGGCAAAATCAAAGCCGACCCGATGTAGACCTCAATCGGCAAGAACGCGACCGACTTTGTGGGATCCCCAAACTTGTCACTCAGGAACTTCGCCCCCCCAAGAGCCAAAGCGTTCAGGGCCATCCCGCTCACCACGTGGTCGATCTTGTAGGTCTGGGTGAGCAGGTAGTGACCAAGGGACATCAAGGTGGCCACTCCAATCGCCGAGAAAAGAGCCAACACCGCATTGCCCGTGCTCGCCCCGATCAGGGCCAAAGTGCACGCGGCCATCAGCATCTTGCCTTCGAGGGCGATATTCATGACGCCCGACCGCTCGCTGAGCAATCCGCCCATGGCCGCCAAGACCAGAGGCGCTGCCATCACGGCGGTGTTCACCAGCCAGATCGCCTCACCCGCCACTGCGCACCTCCCGGTACCGCACCGCCGCAAAGAAAGCGATTAAAAGCCCGAGCAAGATGCCAACGATTCCCTTGGGCACGCCCTCGATCGTCAACAATGCACTCCCACTTGAGAGAATTCCGAACACCAAAGCCGCCGGCAGCAGGCCATAGGGCGAACTCCCCGCGAGAAGCGCAACCCCGAGAGCGTCGAACCCATACCCGGGCGAAAAATCGGGATAGAACCTTCCTTCGTAGGCCAGAGCTTGGAAAGCGCCGGCAAGACCCGCCAATGCCCCGCTTACCAGCATCGCCCGGACCATCACCCGTTTGGTTTCGACGCCCGCAAAGGCCGCCGCCGTTGGATTGGCGCCCGTTGCCCGAAGCTCGAAGCCACCCACCGATCGCAACAAGAATCTCGCGACCCCAAAGAGCAACACAAGGCCGACTACCAGGGCCAAATTGATCCGGAGATCACCTGACTGCAATAGGTTCGGGACCATGCTCCCGGCGGGGAGCGGATCCGTGGTCGCGCTCTCGCTCTGGGTCCCTTTGAGCGGGCCCCGCACCAGCGCTCCGCAGAGGAGGAGGGCGATATTGTTCAGCATGATCGTGCTGATCACCTCGTGCCCGCCTCGCCACACCTTGATCCAAACCGCCGGATAGGCCCAGGCTGCCCCGGCCGCCATGCCAACGATCGCTCCAAGCACCCAACCGAAAAATCCAGGGACCTTCTGAGCCACGACTACTCCGCACATCGCCCCTAAAAGCAGTTGCCCTTCGGCTCCGATATTGAAGAGACCCGCCTGAAGTGCGACGAAAACCGCGATCCCCGCGATCAAAAGTGGCGTCACCAGAACCAGCGTCTGCGAGATCCTCTCGGGTGAACCCAAGCTCCCTTCGAAGAGGAGCTTGCCCGCCGTCACGGGGGAAACCTGGGTGCTGACCAGCGCCGCGGCGATCAGCACAAAGATCCCAAATGCCAAGGCGATCAAGCGGCCGCTCATGTGGTCACCATCAGCCGCCCCAATTCGGCTCGGTCCCGACCGAGTTCTACCGCAGGAGTGTGGATTCGGCCTCGGTTCATCGCTACCACCCGGTCGCAGTGATCGATCAGATCATCGAGGTCAAAACTCACCACCAAGGCCGCTGCCCCCGCGGCGCAGTGCGCCCGCATCGCCGCGAAGATCTCCTCCGTCGCGGCGATGTCGAGTCCGCGGGTCGGCTGGAACGCGAGGATCAACTCTGGATCTAGCGCCAAGGCCCGAGCCACGACAAACCTCTGCTGGTTGCCCCCGCTAAGGCTGGCGATTCGGTCGCCAATCCCTCGGGCTTTGGTCCGAAAACGCTGGATCAACTCTTCCGTGAACTGAGGCGAATCCTCTCGATCGGGGTGCCGCTGAAATCCGAGTTGGCCATTTAGGTGCAAGCTCCAGGATTCCACCACGCCCTCATGGAGACGGTCTTCGGCCACCAAGCGCAGCCCTCGGGCGATCCGTTCTCGCACGCTCCAGTTCGAGGCATCTTGACCGAAAAGCGTCAACGTTCCACCAACGGGTCGAGCGACTCCCCACAGCAGGCGGAAGAGTTCGCGCTGGCCGCTCCCATCCACACCAGCAAGACCGACCATTTCTCCTGCTCGGACGGTCAAGTCCACACCTCGAAGGGCTTCGTCACCTCGGTCTCCTAAGACCCGGACACCCTTCAGTTCCAAGACCACTTCACCGGGCTCGGGTCGTGTTTGGTCCGACGGTCCATCAAGCGCCCGGCCCACGATCAGGTTCGCTAACGTTGCAGCGTCGGTCTCCGAAGTCGCCATCGCGGCGATCTTTTTTCCGCCTCGCAACACCGTCACGTCATCGCAATATTCCAACACCTCTGGCAACCGGTGAGTCACGACAATCACCGTGGCGCCACGCTCAACCAGCCCCTTGAGATTGGCGTAAAGCGCATCGCTGTCCGCTGGGGAGAGCATGGCCGTCGGCTCGTCCAAGATCATGATCCGAGACTCGCGCCAGAGGAGCTTGAGGATTTCTAGCTTTTGCGAACCGGCCGGTCCGAGGGTCTCGGCCAAGGCGTCCCAGTCGAAGCTGAGTCCTAGCTCGCTGGCAACCCGGGTGGCCCTTTCTTTGGCTTGCGATTGGTCCAGCAGTGGGCCTGGCTCGGACCCCAGCATGAGATTTTGGAGGCATGTCAGCTCGGGGATGATGCTGTAGTGCTGGCTGACCATGCCGATGCCACTTCGATAGGCATCCTCCGCGCGTCGAAAACTGACCGTCTTTCCATCAAGCTCTAGGGTTCCGGCGTCGGCCGCGTGGAGACCTTGGAGGACCTTCATGAGCGTTGTCTTGCCGGCTCCGTTTTCTCCGACCACGGCGTGAATCGTCTGATTTCGGACCACGAGGTCCACGCCTTCCAGCGCCGTGAAGGCTCCGAAACGCTTTGTGATTCCGGTCATCCGGACGGCCGCTTCGGCTGACACGATTATCCAGACCTCCGCAGAAGCTCCTCAAAAAGAGCAGCCGTCGTCTCTTCTCCTCGGCCTTGGTCGATCATGGACTGGAGCAGTTCTCTGGCCAGCAGGGTCATTGGAATGGTGGCGTCGATGGCTTTGGCGGCTTCTTCGCAGTAGTGCAGGTCTTTGACTTGGTTTGCGATGCTGAAGCCGGGTCGCCAGTCTTGGTTGAGGATCTTGGGTCCGTAGTGGTCGAAGGCCCAGCTACCGGCGGCTCCTCCGGCGAGCATCTCGCGAGTTTGGGTGAGGTCGAGGCCGGCTTTTTGGGCGAAGCTGAGGCTCTCGCAGAGACCGAGGAGGGCGCCGGCGACGGCGATCTGGTTGGCCATCTTCATGCGTTGGCCGGCACCGGGGCCTCCGACGAGTTCGACTCGTTTGCCGTAGGCGTGCATGGCGACTTCGGCTTCTTCGAAGACTTCACGTTTGCCGCCGCAGAAGATGGTGAGGGTTCCGCTTTGGGCGCCCATGGATCCGCCGGTGATGGGGGCATCGAGGAATCGGAATCCTTGTTCGGTGAGGGAGTGGTGGAGAGCTTCGGCGACGGGTGGTGAGATGGTGCTGTGGTCGATGAAGAGGGTGCCTGGTTTTGCGGTGGTGGTGAGTTTGCGGAGGAGGTCGGTGACGTCGTCGCTGCCTCGGACGCAGAGGAAGATGCGGTCGCAGTGGGCGGCGAGGGATTGGAGGTCTTGGGCTTGGTGAGCGCCTTGATCGAGGAGGGGTTGGGCTTTGTGGGGGGTGCGGTTGTAGACGTGCACTTGGTATCCGGCGCGGAGTAGGTGGGTGGCCATTGGGGCCCCCATGACTCCGAGTCCTACGAATCCGACCCTCATGGTGGAGTGCTTACCCGATTTTGGGGGGTCGGGGCTTAATCTTCTGCTGGCTGGCCGGTCCGCTTGCCCTGCCGTCGTAGCTTTCCGGTGACCTTGCGAGATTCAACCAGAGCCGGTGCGATCGAAAAGGTGACGTTGAACAACATTCCGTGCTCGCTACCCTCCATAGCCGAAAACTCTCCCAACAGAGCAACGAACCTCTCCTTGAACTCCTTCGCATTTTCGAAGCTGACCCGCGCCGAGTATCGCCGGTAGGTCGTTCCGTCGAGCAGGTCGGGGCGGATCTTGAGTGCCTCGGTAACTTCCTGCCGCTCCCTGAGCATCAGGCGAAGAAGCGCCGCGTACCCCTCCAGCATGTGCTTCCGGTACTCGTCCGATTCATAGATGCTCAGGTTGATCATGCTCCGGGCAAAGACCACGTACAGGATCTCGGTCCGCGACCGTTTCTTTCTTTCTCCCGCAGCCAGGATTAGCCCCACCCGCAACAACTCCGCAAAGTGATAGGCCGTGGCCCCAGGTGACCGCCCCAATGCTTCGGCAACATCCGCGACTGACCGAGGCGTCACCGGAGAGAGACTCCAGAACACCTCCGCCCGCGCGGCCGAAGCAAGCGCCTCCACCTGCTCCAAGCTAAATCGTGCTTGAGCGACCTGACCAGGAAACAGTTTTTCGCTCATTTCAACGGAATATACCGGGACGTTCTGCCCATTATGCTCTAAATATACATTATATTAGTTCATACAGCAAGCCGATTCCGACTTGCTCCGGGAAACGAAGATGAAATCACACTGCACGCCCCTCGCCCTGATCGCCGCAACTGCCCTCGTCGGGATGGCCCATGCCAATCGCACGAGCACCATCGAGACCGACCATCGCTACGGCGCGAATCTCACCGTGAGCGACGTGAACGAGATCATCGACAGCGGATTTCGAATGCATGATATCGAAGTGACCCAAGCGAGCCCACTGCGCTTCTCCGCGAGCTTCGTCCGAAACTCGGGAACCTACGCCAAGAATTGGTGGTGGACCGCCGACAAAACCGCCGGTCAGTTCCTGGCCTTCATGTCCGACCGCTACGCCCGCTGCATCGACGTGGAGATTTACACGGTCAACGGTCAGCGCCGATTCGCCGGGACCTTCATCGAGAACACGGGCCAAGACCAAGTGAACTCGCAGGTCTTCGAGCAACTGTCCTTTAATCAGCTCCAGAGCCAACTCAATAGCTATAAGGGCCGACTGATCGACCTCGACGTTCGAGAGTCCAATGGCAACCGCCAGTACTCGGGTGTGATGATCAAGAACTCCGGATCGTTCCAAAAGAACTCGGTCTACTTTGGCAACCGCACCCAGGCCGAGGTCGATCAACTCATCGCCCAAACTGGGTTCCAGCTCGTCGATTTGGAGCGCATTGCCAGCAACCGATATGCCGGAGTTCTCGAATCGAATCCCAACGCCGCCTGGTGGTACCGCGTCGGCCGAAGCTGGAGCCAGATGCAACTCGACGTCTCCCAATTCGGCTCCCGCGTGGCCGACATCGAACGATACGCCCTCAACGGCGAGAACCGCTACAACTACATCCTCATCAACAACAGCAACGCGGTCGAAACTCGGGTTGGACAGCTCTTGCGCGGCGGAACCGACGGCATCACCGGGTTCTATGCCCGCCAAGTCGGGGGCCCGATCATCGCCGAACTCCTACCTGACTTCCGGTTCTATCCCGCCAGCACGATCAAGATGATCCAGCACATGTATTGGTGCGACCTCATCGACGATGGGCTGAGCCCGTTCGGGAATATCCGGCTCTACAACGACAGCACGGCCGACACCCACGGGGCGAACGATCCGTTCACGCTGACGAGCATCATGAATGCCCAGCGCCGCATGATGCTGGTCTCGAGCAACACCGATGCGAATGCGCTGCAAGATGCCGCCGCGAACTACAACGGCGTCAATGGCCGACAGCTGATCATGGACTTTGCCGCCGACGTTGTTGGACTCAGTGACGACATCCAACTCCACCACAAGTTCGGCGACGCGGGTATCAACAGCGACCCCTACAACAAGGCAACGGCCCGAGAGTTCAGCCGCATGATGGAGCGGGCGATGGACGGCACCTTCCTGAGTCCCGAGGGAACCACCTACCTGCGCGACAACATGCTCAACGAAACGAACAACAGCGGACTTCGCAATGGGCTTCGAACGGTCGTCTTCCAAGAGGGCCAAGCCGCCGGCCGGACCAACGCCAACATCCAGAACTACTGGAATCTGGTCGAAGTGAATTGGAAATCCGGGAACAATAACACGACCAACGTCTCGAGTGCGGGATGGGTCCGCCTTCCTTACGTGACCTCAGCTGGGCGAGTGGGAATCAAGACGTACGTCGCAAGTGGCTTCATCGAAGGCTCATCGACCAATGTGTTCGGGTTTGATGGGATCGCCGTCACCGCGATGCCCGAGCTCCTGCGAGAGCAGGTGCGCGAAACGATGGCTACGTTCAGCTTCTGACGACAAATGCCACCCTGTAGCGGGGCAACCTCTGGAGAGGGGTTGCCCCGCTTTCGTTTTGCCCCCAAGTGGCTAGTTGGAGGGTTTTTGGAAGGTCCAATCGCGGGAGATGACTTGGCTGGAGCCTTTTGTCTTGCGTTCGATTCGGATGGAGACGTTATCGCCCCATTTGACCTGGGCCATGGCGGTGGTGAGGTCTTCGGCAGAGCGGATGGGCTGGCCCCTGAACTGGGTGATGACCCATCCGGATTTGAAACCGAAGCTCTCGGCGAGGCCGCCCGGGACCACGCTGGTGATATAGGCTCCGGCGAGATCGGCATCGAAGCCATTTTGTTGCCGGATCTCGGGGGTGATATCGGCGACCTGGATGCCCAGGCG
>DDSL01000025.1 GCA_002343825.1 Chthonomonas sp. UBA2391 | reverse complement strand
CCCGCCGTTCCGGGGCAGAGGGCCGAGCGCAGCGAGGACCGAGGGCGAGGCATTGGGCCGGAGCGGCGGGCGCATTTCGCTCGCTCTCCTATGGATGATGCTGGTCCTGGGGCTCGTCCTGATCGGATGCGGGCCAGAGAAGCCGAAGGCATCCGCCCCAGTCGCTCGGCCCAAGGTCATCGCGACGACCAGCATCCTGGCCGACGTGGTGAAGAGCCTCGGCGGGTCCCAAGTTGAAGTCGAAACCCTGATGCCGGCCGGCGTCGACCCGCACCTCTATAAACCCACAGCTGGCGACGCATCCAAGATCAGCGAGGCCAAACTCGTGCTCAGTCACGGTCTGGAACTCGAGGGCCGCATGGGCGATATCCTGGGCAATCTCCCGGCCACCACCAAGAGCCTCGTGGTCGGAGACACACTGCCCAAAGAGCGCTTGCGACCGATCCCCGGCCAAGCCAACAAGTACGACCCCCACGTCTGGCTCGATGTCTCCCTTTGGATGCTGATCATCGACCCTATCGTGGCTTCCCTCAGCGAGGTCGTCCCCGAAGGCAAGACCACTTTTGAACTCAACGCCAAAAATCTCAAGGCCGACCTCACCCGCCTCCATGGGGTCGTCCAGAAGCAGATTGAGCAGATCCCCGCCGCCAACCGCGTCCTCGTGACCGCGCATGACTCGTTCGGGTATTTCGGCCGGGCTTATGGTTTGGAAGTCAAGGCGATCCAGGGCGTCAGTACCGCGGCCGAAGCGGGGGTTCAAAGAATGCAGGAACTCAGCCAGTTCCTTACCGACCGAAAGGTCCCCGCGATCTTCACCGAGAGCAGCATTCCACCGGCCAATATCAAGGCGCTGAAGGAGGCGACCTCGGCCAAGGGTTGGACTGTCCGAGAAGCGGGACCGCTCTTCAGCGATAGCCTCGGTGACGAGAAGAGCGGCGCCGCAACCTACTTCGACATGATGGTCGCCAATGCCACGGCGATCTCGTTGGCCCTCCGATGATCTCCCCCGCGCTTTCGGTCTCCGACCTCACCGTCTCCTACGGCGAAAATCTCGCCCTGTGGGATGTGGATCTGCAGATCGAAGCCGGGTGTCTGGCCGCCCTGGTCGGACCCAACGGGGCGGGGAAGAGCACCCTCCTCAAGGCCGCTCTCGAACTAATTCCTCGGGTCACCGGTACAGCCGTCTTCTTTGGTCAGCCCCTGGCTCGCGCTCGCCAGGGAATCGCCTACGTCCCCCAGCGGAGCGCGGTCGACTGGGAGTTTCCCGTCACCGTCCTCGATGTGGCTCTGATGGGATCGTATGGCCGGTTGGGCTGGCTCAAGCGCCCTCGCCGGACCGACCGCGATCAAGCCGTCTCTTGCCTCCAGCGGGTGGGCATCGCGGACCTGGCCCACCGGCATATCAGCGAACTAAGCGGGGGCCAGCAGCAAAGAGTCTTTTTAGCCCGGGCGCTTTTACAAGGAGCCGATCTCTATCTGATGGATGAGCCCTTTACCGGGGTCGATGCCGCGACTGAGTCCACGCTCATCGAGACCATGCGTTCGCTCCGGAGCGAGGGCAAGACCGTGATTGTC
Organism: Chthonomonas sp. UBA2391; assembly: GCA_002343825.1. Taxonomy (GTDB): domain Bacteria; phylum Armatimonadota; class Fimbriimonadia; order Fimbriimonadales; family Fimbriimonadaceae; genus UBA2391. The sequence goes on along the minus strand of DDSL01000025.1, from coordinate 4,595 downwards.
GTTCACCACGATCTCCAGACGGTGCCGGAATACTTCGACGAGGTCGTCTTGCTCAACCGCGAGGTGGTCGCCCAGGGGCCCACAGGATCTGTCTTCACGGCCGAGAATCTCCAAACGACCTACGGAGGCAAGTTGGCTCTCCTCACCCCATGACCGAGTGGTGGACTGACTACACGTTGCGGAATGTCACCCTCGGAGCGGTGATGTTGGGGGCATTCTCGGGCATCTTGGGGACCTTTCCCGTCCTTCGCCGCCAGGGTCTGACGGGCGACGCCATGGCCCATGCGACGCTGCCGGGAGTTTGCCTCGCATTTTTGCTCACCCAAACCAAGTCCTACCCGGTGCTGATGGTGGGAGCTGTCGTTGCCGCCCTGGTTTCATTGGCTTTAGTGCAGTGGATTCAGTCCGTTCCCCGCGTCGATCCGGGGTCGGCCCTCGGCTGGGGTCTTTCGACTGCGTTCGGTTTGGGGGTCGTTCTGCTGGGAGTCGTCCAATCGACGCCCAACGCAGGTCAGGCCGGGCTTGAGAAATTCTTGATGGGCCAAGCTTCGGCGATCACCAGCGAGCAAGTCGTGGTGATTGGAAGTGTTGGCGGGCTCAGCGTCCTCATCGTGACGATGGTCGTTCCTCGTCTGGCCCTTGCGACCTTTGACCCAACATTTGCTCAAACCCAAGGCTTGCGGTTGTCGTATTGGAGCGGGCTCTTGAATGCCCTGATGATCGGCGCGATTGCGGTCGGGATCGGGACCGTGGGGGTCATCCTGATGTCGGCGATGCTGATCGCTCCGAGTGCCGCCGCTCGGCAGTGGACCCACCGTCTGGGGCCGTTGCTAGTCTTGGCCGGACTCTTTGGCGCGGTGGGAGGTTTGTTCGGCGCGCTGAGCAGCCTGTGGGTGCCCCGCGCGCCAACGGGTCCGGCAATCGTTTTGTCGCTAAGTGTTCTGGCGGTGGTTTCGATTCTCTTCGGCCGAGATCGCGGGTTGTTGTGGTCACGGCGGAGGGGGGCATGACGACCGACCAAGTGATCATCAGCGTGAGTGCCTTGGCCGGGTTAGCCTGCTCGCTGATTGGCATCTACCTCGTTTTGCGGAGGATGGCGATGTTGGCTGACGCCATCGCCCATTCAGTCTTGCCCGGCTTGGTCGCGGCTTACCTGCTGAGTGGAGGCCCACACCTTCTGGCCGGGATGGTCGGGGCGGTGGCGGCGGCTCTCTTGGCCGTGGGTGGAATCGAGTTCCTCAAGCGCAAAGGGCGTCTCCGAGAAGATGCCGCGATTGGGTTGGTCTTTCCCGCCATGTTCGCCCTCGGAGTCTTCTGGGTGAGCAGCGGTTACCAGAACCTGCACATCGATGCCGACGCGGTTTTGTTTGGCGAGATCGCCTTTGCCCCGTTCGACCGGTGGACCCTGGAGGGCCGGGATATGGGACCCAAGGCGCTCTGGATCTTGGGCGGGCTCGCGGGGCTCAACGCCGCGTTTTTGGCCCTCTTCCACAAGGAACTCAAGCTGACCAGCTTTGACGCGGCACTGGGGAGTTTGGCCGGGTTCGCTCCCGGTCTCATCCAGGGACTGTTGATGGGACTCACGGCGGTGAATAGCGTCGCTGCGATGGGTATGGTCGGGGCCATTCTCACGGTTTCCTTGATGGTCGTGCCTCCGCTGACGGCCTCGCTTTGGACCCGGCGATTGGTGCCGATGATGGGGCTAGCGCTGGCGATAGGGGCGGTGGGATCGGGCCTCGGGGCGGCGTTTGCCCTCCTTTGGGATCTCAGCATCGGGGGCAGCATCGCCTGTCTACAAGGAGTCGGGCTGATCGTGAGCGGCTTGGTAGCGCCCGGGATCGGCCTGCGCGCACGATGGGATTCGCGGCGACGGCAAAGGGATTTCCAGGCGCTCTTGCAACTCACGGAGCGAATTCACCATTTGCCGTCGGCTTCGCCCAAGGAACTAGCTGAGGAACTCGGCTGGTCACCGATCCAAGTGAAACGCCTGCTCGATATCGGGTTACGCCAGGGTGTATTGGGCACAACCGAAACCGGGTACCGAGTCCAACTTGGCCGCTAGATTCTGACTTCGAGCATTCGATCGAGCGAGTGCTTGGCTCGAACCCGAACGTCTTCATCGATTTCGATCGCGTGTTGCATCTTCTCGAGCGATTCCACGATGGATCCGAGCGTGATTCGCTGCATGTGGGGGCAGAGATTGCAAGGACGCACGACCTCAAGTCCAGGGTACATCGCGGTCACGTTGTCGCTCATTGAGCATTCGGTGATCAGGGCGATCTGCTTGAGTCCTTTGGCCCCGATGTGCCGGATCATACCGCTTGTCGAACCGGTGTAATCGGCTTCCGCGATGACATCCTCGGGACACTCGGGGTGGACCATCACGTGGATGCCAGGGTAGCGATTCTTCAACTCCCGGATCTCGGCCCCGGTGAACCGAACATGGACCTCGCACGGCCCATCCCACAGGATCAAGTCCACATCCGGCAGTTGCGACTTGACCCACTTGCCCAGGTACGGATCGGGAAGGAAAATCACACGATTGACACCAAGCGACGCCACGACTTGAACCGCGTTACTACTCGTGCAACAGACATCGGTTTCGGCCTTGACATCGGCGTTGGTGTTGACGTAACTCACCACCGGTACGTCGGGATACTCGGCCTTCAGGCGGCGAACGTCTTCACCCGTGATCGAATTGGCCATGGAGCACCCGGCGCGGAGGTCGGGAAGCAAAACGGTCTTTTCAGGATTCAGGATCTTGGCCGTTTCGGCCATGAACTTGACCCCGCACATCACGATCACCGGCTCTTCGACCTGGGTCGCCTCGCGGGCCAGCTGCAGGCTATCTCCAGTGATATCTGCCAGGACGTGGTAGATCGGTGCGGATTGGTAGGTGTGGGCGAGGATGACGGCGTTACGCTCGGCCTTGAGTTCCAGGATGCGTTGGAGTTGGGGTCGCTGGATCTCCCACTCGGCCGGGGGCACGATGGCTCGGATCTTCTCGTACCGCTCGTCTAAAACTTCGGCCAACGCCATAGGACTAAAGTCTATACGATTCCGCCCGTCTCCGGAGGTTCAAACGAACCCAAGAAAGCGGCGAGAAATGCGCTCTGTGTCGCAACTTTTGTCGGTATTTTCTTGGCAATCCCAAAAAATTACTGTATGCTGAACTCGGTGGTTGGTCTGGGGATGGACCGCCAAAGGCAATGCCATGAAAATGAGAACGATGCCGATTGCCATCGGCGCACTGCTTGTCGCTTGCGGAACCCAATCGAGTTTCGCCCTGTCGCTTCAGAGTTCGCAGATCGGCTGGCTTGCCGATGCTGGGGGATACACGTCCCAGTTCAGCGACTGGGGTTCTCTGGGGATCAGCTACAGCTCTTCGGACTATTCCAGTCTTTACGATGACGGAATGGGAGGGAAGTACGGCTACCTTCAGGTCTTCACCTCTAACGCCGTTCAGTCGAGCAACTGGGCCGTCCAAAACATGTTTGTCTCGTTCAACAGCGCTGGCGAGATGGACCTGACCGGAGACAACCACTGGTTCGACATCGGAGATTCGGGCTTCAACTTGGTCGGATCGACCATGAACTACGGTTATGCCTTCACGAGCTCACCGGTCAACGTTGCTCCCAGCCTGAACATCGCGGCCGGATCGATTGGATACCAGGAAGTCCTTATCGGTGGAGCGGCCGGAGTCGATCCGGATGACGGAGCTTTTTCGGGTGGAACTGGCACGAAGACTCCGCCCGTGGCGAAGAATGCCAAGGGTGGCGGAGCGGCTGCTGGCACCAGCGAAAAGAAGCGCATCAAGATCAAGGATGGCGATGTTCCGGCCATCAAAGAGGACAAGAACCACTGCGGCCCGGGATCGGTCACCAAGAGCCTTGAGTATCTCAAGAAGACCTCACCATTCTTCAGCAAGATCGACCTGACCGGTGGCTACAACGATCTCAAGGCCAACATGGAAACCAACGAGACCGACGGGACCTTCCTCAACAAGTGGCTGGCCGGAAAACGCAAATACACCGCCGACAAGAAGATCCCCGTGACGACCGAATACATCAGTGATCCCGCAAAGATTCTGGACGTGGCCAAGTGCCTCGGCGACGGAGCCGACGTGGAGCTCTTCGTTTATCAGGGCAAGGAGTGGGGCGGCCACTTTGCCTTCACCAGCGAGATCATCATCCACAAGGACGCGATGGGGAAAGTCACCGGGTTTGATGTCAAGACCTTGAACGACTTGATTCAGGGCGATGCTAACGCGGGTAACGACTTGATCACCTATAGCTTCGACGCGACCGGCAAGTGCACCTCGCATGGAACGAACGCCAAGCTGTATGGCTTTATGGTCGAGAAACCCGTGCCCGAGCCTGCGACTCTGATCACGCTGGGAGTGGGTATGGTCGCCGCTCTGCGACGGCGCAAAAAGTAACCGCGCCGCCCGGCCCGGAGGCCACTCCCCGCCTTGGGACCCTCAGCGCTTCGCGCCTGCCCAAGGTGCCGCCCCCGGTCGGCGGGACGCAGCGGACAGAGCCGAGGCGAAGCGCACCGCCAAAAGGGGAAAACTCCATGTCCCACAGGGTGGCGAG
>DDSL01000087.1:36541-36742 GCA_002343825.1 Chthonomonas sp. UBA2391 | reverse complement strand
CTAGCCAATATTCCCGGCCAACCTCCGCGGTTCGATGAGCCGATCGTGGGGTGCCCCTTCGCCCCGCGCTGCTCGGTGCGCTATGAGGCCTGCGACAAGGCTCCGGCGCTGACCGCAACCTCGGACGGACACCTCGCCGCCTGCTGGCGGGTTGGGAATTAGGGATTCGGGGCGGGATGGAGCGCGGAGCTCCAGCTCCGC
>DDSL01000087.1:0-36505 GCA_002343825.1 Chthonomonas sp. UBA2391 | reverse complement strand
CGGCGAGAAGGCTCGGAGTCGTTGCCCCGCCCGGCCCGGGGGCCGAGTCGCGTCCCGACTCGGCTCCGGACCGCACTTCAGGGATTATTGTCTAGCGACCTTGATTGTGAGGTACTCCTTTTTGTTGGTCGTGGGGTTCGTGCGGAGAATCATGCTGCCGTTGGTCGTCCCACTGACGATCGAGAACGGCATCGTGCTATTGCTCCAGTTTGCGACCCCGACCTGTGCGAAGAAGTTCTCGTACCACTGTCGCATCTCCTGGCCGGTGAAAGCTCCCGAGCCTCCAGCCAGAGTTGCCGCATTGCCGATCTCATTGAACAATGTCGTCCAAGCACCATTGAACTGGCCATTCGTGTCGAGGACGCCAGAGCGCTGCAAGACTGCTCCGAACTCGCGGTAATGTCGGAAGAGTTGTTTCTCGTCGTTATCGCTCCAAGTCGACCACGTTTCTCCGGCAACTTGATACCGATCCGCGAGGTCGTAGTTCGTCATGCCACCGTGATTAAAGGCACACCAAGCTCCTCCATTTAGCTTGACGCCTTTCTTCCAGTGCCATGGCTCCGGGGTCGTGGCCGTGATCGTGTTCGCGGTGACGATGAAGCCGAAACTCCAGTCGTCAAGCATTACGGCGTTGACATAGTCAGTCAGCGCCGGCTTGGTTCCTGCCCAGCGGGTTCGCTGATAAATGTTGGTGAAGTAGTTATTGTTGATCTTGTTACCAATCTGAGACCAAGTGCGTGAGAAGTACACAGCACCCGCGTCCGACTGGTGAAGAACACAATCCGTGAAGTGATTATCAGAGATCGTGTTGTTCAAACCTCCCCAGAAGATAGCCGCACCAGCGGTACGGTTGAAATGATTATGGGTGATCTGGTTGCCCACGCCATAACCATTGTTCTGCAGGGCCGCGACCTCAGGGAAAACCGTTCCCGTATCCTCAAACGTGTTGTACCGAATCTGGAGATTCGATCCAGTTAGATTGACAAAGTCCAGAGGCAGATCTTGCGGCAGTGGATGAGCCTTCCCTTGGTCAAAGTCTGTCCGGTCGAGCGACTTGTTACTGTTTGACCATTTCGAGGGCATGATGTTGACCATCCCCTTATATCCGCCTCGGAAAACATTCGACATGTTGGCACCTTGGGCCTGGGAATCAACCCCTCCGACCGTCCAGTTCGACCCGTTGATCAGCGTCAAGTTCGTGTTTCCAAAGTTTCGGAAGACATTGTTCTTGACCGTCACGTTGGACTGATCCTCAATCCGGAGCCCGGAGCCCACGCCGTTGCTGAAGATGACGTTCGTGACCTCTACCGAGTCGAAGTCGTCGGTACCGGCGGGAGTACCATCGATGCTGATCGGCGACTCAAAGATTGCCGTATCGCTCTGGTATCGAGGGCAACTGATCTCTAGCCGAGGCCCAATAGGTGCCCCGGTATTCTCCCCGGCGATGGCCGTTTCCTCGCCCGCTTCTTGCGAATGAGGGATGAAGAAGATCATCTTGTTCCATTCTTCGGTGGGTCCAGCGGTGCGGAGGATGAACGTTCCCTCTTGGGTGAGGAACTGTGGGCTGTTAAGCAGTTTATAGCGCTGGCGCTGAGCCATGTTCGTCACTTCCTCTCCCGCCATGTTGCCATTGAGTGGCGCCCAAGGGTTCGATTGCAGAGTGATGTTGTAACCCAGTGCGAGCGCTTGGTTATTGTTGTAGATGTAGACCCCATCAAGCTCAGAGACAAACGTAGTCACCGGTTGATAGTCATTCCGAGCAAAGACCTGCGCCAGCATGTCGGGGAAGAACGAGAGTGAGTTCACCAGGCTGGTGGGAATCAGTTCGCCCGTGCCCATCGGGTCCGAAGCATTCAGACCAAACTTGGTCTGCGAGGCCGCACCAGGGGTGCCATTGGGTCGGAACCAGGTTCTTGTCCGCGCCCAGCTACTGTGGATCGGTGCAGCGCTCATGTTGGCGCCGGTTCGGGCGATATCTCCCAGTTCGGCCATGCGCATCGGCAGGCCGTTCATCGTGATCGTCGGGAGGTTGTAGATGGAGGTGTTGCCGAATGAGAAGGCGTTGACGAGGTTGGGATGGGGATTCTTGTCAGCGTCAAACTGGCTCAAATCGTTTAGCGGGGTCGCCAAGTTTCGTTGGAATCGCCAGAACCACACACTCTGCCGCCCTCGTTGGATCGCTGCAGGATCAGTTGATCCAACTAAGTCTTGCGTAAACAGCGAGTTCTTGGGGTGTTCCCAGATCGTGGCCCCGTTGTAGAGGTTCGGTAGCCCGGTCAGGGGTTGTCGAGTGGCGAAGTGGTCGAGGTCGATCCAGTAGATCTGCTTTCCGCTGGCCGCTTCGCTCTGGACGAGTGCGGTGTGCCAGGGGTCATTGGTTGGTAGGTTCTTGTCCGAAAAGGCGTCGTTGACCGTGCCCCAAAAGAGCTGGGGGGCGGGGATTCCGGCGATGATCCGGGTCTTCGGCTTCCCATTGGTAAGCGTGGCCCCTTTGATCTTCAGTTGATCGACGGTCGTTTGGTCCGGGACGAAATCGCTCCGCTCTCGGGCGAAGTAGTCGTCGGCCTCCAGCGCAGTCCGCAAAGGCAAGCCGTTCGGGCCAATGACGTCGGTCTCCAGAATGTGGTTCTTGAGGTCCGAGCTCTTGAGTTGAGCGGGGCTGATGCCGAATGCGACAGTCAGCACCCCCCCACAAGACATTTCATCAGTAGGTTCATTTTGTTCTCCGGGAGACGAACCCGCAAAAATTGCGAGGTTGGTTCTCCCAACCTTGTTGTATCATGAAGTCTATGAAACTCCAAGGGCTTACGATCATTATCCTGTGCATGGCAGTTCACTGCTATGCACAAAAACCGCAATATAGGCTCATGGGGCGGCTGGAGGCTCCGGGTTGGCAGTTCCAGCGTGCCAACTCGGGCTCGTCAAGGGCGGGCAATGTGGCCTATCAAAGGCAGTTTGCCAACGGCAACGACGGGACCTACTTGCTCGCGGGAGGGACTTCCTTCGATATCAACACTCGCTTCGGAGTAAAGCGCAGTCAGGTCTATTCGGTCGGACGACGGGTACACGCGTTGGACTGGCAGACGGGAACCGGCTTTAACACCAAGTCGAAAAGTGGCTTTATCTATAACAACCAATTGGTCGAGATGACGACCTACCTGGGCTACACCACGGGGGGAGCGCAGGTCTATGCGGGTGGCGGCGACTGGGTCGGAGGCAATGGCTCGCCCCTACCGGGATCCGGACTCTCAGGCTTCGCGTCCATCGGCACCGCCGCAAACCCAGTGACGGGTGAAAGAATTCAGTTTGCCCGGTTCAACTACAACAAGTTTATCGGCTCCAACGAAGAAAACATGTTGCTCTTTATGTCCAGCCAGTTACCCATCGAGGGCACCATCGGGGGAGACCACGCGGTCTATACTGTGCAGAACGGCATCACCAAGTTCCTAGGCATTGGCTTTGCCCACGACCTGAACGATCAAGGAGACGTGCTGATTACCGACGCCATTTCCCGACCTCGGGTCGTGGACCGGAACGGCAAAGTGCGCATGCTTGCCCAGGACGACCCCTACAAGCCCTCCGTCATCGAAGCTCAGATCGACAACTTCGGCCGAGTGATGATTGCCGCCAACGACCCGGGAAACGTGCGAGCACACATCACCTCTGGCGATAGGTGGTACCGACTGGATGACTGCGTCGACCAAATTCCTGCTGAGCTAGGCGGAAGTATCGGATATGCAAGCATGGATCCCGTTACTGGCTACCTTTATACAGGCGATGGCTACTACTACGCCCCCGTCCCAGAGCCCGGCACCCTGGCCGCGTTGGGGCTGGGGCTCGCCGCGCTGGCGCGGCGGCGCAGAAAGGGTTAGCGCGGAATTGTGGGGAATGGTGTGGAATAGACAACTGGAGGACAGATGGGTGAGTTGCCGACCCATTGCTCCCCTACTGCACCCCAACCGATCCACAATTGCGCCACTAGCGGAGCGATGGTGGAGCATTGGGAGAGATTAAGGGATCTCGGGGAGCGTAGGAGGCCAGTGGGGGAGCAATGGGAGAGATTTTGAGGCGGGAACTCCGCCAATACTCCACTAATGCTTCGCCATCGCTACCCCACCGCGCCCCGGGATCTAGCTGCTCGCCATTGCGCCCCTATCGCTCTTCCACTTGAGACAAGAGCGTGGCGGGAGCGTGTAGGAATCGAACCCACCAGACCCCTGACGGCGTCTCGCACGGTTTTGAAGACCGGGGGCCACACCAGCAGCCATGCGCTCCCATTTTTTGCAGGGAGTTTCAGCATAACCAATCCGCGACCCTTGGCGCGGGGCCCAAACTGCTGTATATGTAAGGGGATGACCGCGATCCGCTCCGAATTTTGCGACCAAGGCTGGGCCGTGGCCCGGGGGCTTTTTCCGCCCGAAGAAGCCTTGGCGATCCGCGATCACCTCATGGCCGCTCGCGAATCCGGCCCCTGTCAGGGCGATGATGCCGAGATGGACCCCCACCATCCGGACCCTCTGCGCCGGTATCCGCGGATCGTGCACCCGCACAAGTGGGACTCGGTCTCCCGCGACTACCTTCTCGACCCGCGGATCGGCGAGATCTTGGCCGAGCTGATGGGCGATGAGCCGGTGGGAGTGCAGACCATGGTCTACTTTAAGCCGCCCGGAGCCCGGGGTCAGGCGCTGCACCAAGATCAGTTCTATTTGGACGTTCGCCCCGCGACCTGCGTCGCGGCCTGGATGGCCCTCGATGATTGCGACGAGGCCAATGGCGGCATGATGCTGGTCAGTGGGACCCAGAATGCGCCCCTGATCTGCCCCGTCGCGGCCGACACCGACCGAAGCTTTACCACGATTGAAGTGCCGATCCCACCGGGGCACGAGGCGACGGTCCCCTACCTCCGACCGGGGGACGTGCTGTTTTTCAACGGCTCGCTGGTGCACGGTTCGGGGCCTAACACGACGGTGGACCGGTGGCGAAGAGCGCTGATCGGGCACTACGTTCCCCGTTCCACGACGTCGGTGGTGCGATGGTACAGCGAGGGGCTGGCGTTCGACGGCTCGACCGTGCGGTTCCATTCGGTGGAGGGCGCGCGCACATGCGGCGACTTCGTGGAGTCGGGGGCGTTTGTCGAGCGTCCGCTCTTGGTCGACGGACCGCTGGAAGCGCACTGATCCTGATTGGCACCCCGGGGCAGGGCTGAGGCGGAGCCGAAGCCAGGGCCAGGCCTTGGGCCGGGGTGCCAAAGGAGCATTTGGCCCCCAGGGGTACTATCCGGGGAAGACTCTCCGCGAACCCAAGCGCATGAACATCAACGAAATCATGGAGTACCTGCCGCATCGCTACCCGATGCTGCTGGTCGACCGAATCCTCGAGGTCATCCCTGGCGAGCGCGTCACGGGCCTCAAAAATGTCACCTTCAACGAGGCCTTCTTCCAAGGTCACTACCCCGGCTTTCCGATCATGCCCGGAGTGCTGATCATCGAGGCGATGGCCCAGGCCGGGGCCGTCATCCTGCTCAGCGACCCCCAATATCAGGGCCTGACACCCATCATCGGCGCGATCGACGACGTCAAGTTCAAGCGCCCGGTCGTTCCCGGCGACCAGCTGAAGACCGAGATCGAGATGCTCTGGTTCCGCAACGGTATCGGCCGGATCAAGGGCGTCGCCACGGTCGACGGAGAACTTGCCGCAAGCATGGAACTCACCTTCAAACTCAGTCGAGGAGCCAACAAGTAAGTTGACCCAGGTCCACCCCTCCGCCGTTGTGGAACCCGGGGCCGAACTCGGTGACGATGTTCAGATCGGCCCCTTCTGCCTCGTCGAGTCGGGGGTCGTGATCGGAGCGGGGACCAAGCTCGAATCCCATGCAAGCGTCTTGCGAGGCACGACCATGGGAAAGAACAACGTGGTCGCCCCTGGGGCCGTCATCGGCGGCGCCCCGCAGGACCGAAAGTATAAGGGCGAACCGACTTACCTACGTGTTGGGGACGAAAATGTCTTCCGCGAGTACGTCACCGTCCACCGGGCTACTGGCGAGGGAAGCACGACTGTCATCGGCAACCGTTGCTACCTGATGGCATTCGTCCACATCGGGCACAACTGCACCCTCTGGGACGACGTCACGATCGCCAACAACGTCGGTTGTAGTGGCCACGTTACGATCGAAAACTTGGTCACGATTGGCGGGATGACCGGTGTCCACCAGTTCGTCCGGATCGGCAAGGTCGCGATGGTCGGGGGCATGAGCCGCATCGTTCGAGATGTTCCTCCTTACACTCTAGTAGAAGGAATGGAGCAAAAAGTGCACGATATCAACGCCGTTGGACTGAGGAGAATCGGGGTCACCTTGGAAGCGCGTTCAGCTCTGCACAAGGCTTGCAAGCTCCTTTTCAAATCTCAGCTCAGCCTTCGACACGCCATCGAGATCGTCCGGCGAGAGGTTCGCCCGACCCCCGAGGTGGAGGAGATGATCCTCTTTTTGGAACGGCTCTATAAGGGCAAGAACGGTCGCGGCGACCAGCCATGAGGTTCCTCTTTTGCGCCGGGGAAGCCTCCGGCGACGCTTATGCGGCCGCCCTCATTCGGGGCTTGAAGGTGGTCCAACCCCGGGCCGAGATTCAAGCCGTTGGAGGCCGTCGATGTGCCCAGGCCGGTGTGAGGCCGCTGGTCGACTCTTCGCGTTGGGCCGCGATCGGGATCTTGGAATCCCTCCGCATTGCGCCAAGAGTCCTGCGAGACGCCAAGCGGATCCGCGCCGCACTTCGGCAGGGCCCTCCGGGAGTCTTTGTCCCCATCGACTTTGGATATCTCAACGTCAAGTTGGCCGCTTTCGCCAAGTCTCTCGGTTGGAAGGTGCTCTATTTTGCCCCTCCGGGGAGCTGGCGACGGGACAAGCAAGGAGCCGACCTGCCTGGCATCACCGACCTCATCGTGACTCAATTCTCTTGGTCCGCCGAGATCTTGCGGACGGGCGGAGCCGATGCGAGATGGTACGGTCACCCGCTGGTCGAAATGATCGAGGTCAACCATTCTCATAATCGAGAATGGTTGGCTGTTTTGCCAGGCAGCCGAACTCACGAAGCTACGCATAACGTTCCAGTAATTGCCGAAACACTTGAGGCGATGGGACGCGATCTCCCGGTCCGGTTTGCGGTGGCGCCATCGCTTCCGGTGGATTGGCTCAAGGGCTTGTGGGAGAGGCACTCCGACCGGGCGGCAGAATTCATCACCGACCGCACGGCCGAAGTGCTGCAGGGGGCACAGGCCGGTATCATCTGCAGCGGCACCGCCACCTTGGAGGCGGCGATCTGCGGGTGCCCGTGCGTGGTGATGTACCGCGGATCGAAGTGGATGGAGTTCGAGTACCGCCTGAGAAAACCCAAGTTTCAGTACATTTCTCTGCCCAATATTCTGCTCGATCGTCCGCTGTTGCCCGAGCTGATCCAGTGGGATGCGACCCCCGAGCGGGTTGGAATCGAGACCCGAAGGATCCTCGACGAAACGCCCGACAGAGCCCTCCAACTCGACGGATTCCGCGAGTTGGTCGAGCTCTTGGGACCCTCTGGCGGCATCAGCCGGACGGTCGAAGATTTGGTCAGGCTAGCACGGGGATGAGGTCGGTGCCGACGTAGGGTCGCAGGGCCTCGGGGATTCGGATGCCCTGGCCAGGAACCCAACCGGTTTCGATGAGGACCGCGAACAACCGGGGCGTGGCGACTCCGGACCCATTGAGGATATGCACGAACTCGGGCTTGGCCCCCTGCTCGCGACGGAATCGGATATTGGCCCGCCTTGCCTGGAAAGCCTCAAAATTGGAACAGCTACTGACCTCGAGGTATTTCTGCATCCCAGGCGACCAGATCTCTAGGTCGTAGCACTTGGAGTTGCTAAAGCTCATCTCGGGCCCACACAGCAGCGACACCCGATAGTGGAGCCCCAGAGATTGCAGCAGGCTCTCGGCGTCACCGGTGAGCTTCTCCAGTTCATCGTAGCTATCCTCCGGTTTGGTGTACTTCACTAGTTCGACCTTGTCGAATTGATGGACTCGCTGGATACCCCGCGTATCCTTCCCCGCAGCCCCGGCTTCCCGGCGAAAACACCCGCTCCAAGCCGCCATGCTCATGGTGAGCTGATTGGCATCTAGGATCTCATCGCGATAGAGATTGGTGACGGGAACCTCGGCAGTCGGGATCAGATAAAGGTCTTCATCGTTAGCCTTGTAGAGATCTTCGCCAAACTTGGGGAGCTGACCGGTCCCATACAGCGAAGCGGAATTGACCAGGTAAGGTGGATAAATCTCCTGATATCCTCGTCCGACCTGGTGCTCGATCATGAAGTTGATGAGGGCTCGCTGGAGCCGGGCGCCCCATCCGGTGTAGACCACAAAGCCGCTACCAGCGATTTTGCTCCCGCGAGCGAGATCGAAAAGTCCACAGGCATCGGCCACGTCCCAGTGCGGCACGGCCTCGGGCGGGCCATCGGGTTCGCCCCAGATGCGGACGATCTGGTTGTCTTCCTCGGTCACGCCCTCGGGGACGGAATCGTGGGGGAGATTCGGGAGGGAGAACTCCATCTCGGCCATCACCGCCTCGAGGTCCTTGACCTGGGGCTCGATCGCTTCTAGCCTGTCTTTGATGGCTTTGGTCTCGGCTTTGGCGGCCTCGGCTTCGTCCTTTTTGCCCTGGCCCATCAGCGCCCCGATGCTCTTGCTGATACGGTTGAGCTCGGCCTTTTGCGATTCCATCTCGGTGTTGAGCGAGCGCCACTGTTGGTCGGTGGTGAGCCATTCATCGAGGGGGGCTTGAATCTTCTTTTTGGCGATTCCGGCCCGAACAAAGTCGGGATTTTCGCGGAGGAGTTGGCGGTCGAGCATCGCTTGGGTTGTACCCGAGGGGCACGCGATTGACCAGAATGGGGAAGCGATGCCCTGGATCGACACCCACTGCCACCTCTATGATTCCGAAGCCTTTCCTGATCCTGCTCGCGCAATCGACGAGGCAGCGGCGGCGGGTGTGGAGCGGCTGATCGTGATCGGGATCGATCTGGAGACGAGCCGGATGGCGGTCGACCTTGCCGACCGGTTCCCTGCAATCTTTGCGACGGTGGGTCTGCATCCGACCCACGCGGGAAAGTATTCCCCCGGCCTCGTTCAGGATCTGGTCGGCCTAGCCGCCCACCCAAAGGTCGTCGGCTGGGGTGAGATCGGTCTGGACTACTACTGGGACTACTCCACTCCCGAAGAGCAAGACGTGGCCCTGTTTGCTCAGCTGGAGATTGCCGAGGGGCTCGGCTTGCCGGTAGTATTCCACTGCAGAGAGGCCTACCCCGCCCTACTGGACCGATTGGAAGCGCGGTGGCTGGGTGCCGTCGCGCCGACCGGGGGCGGCAGGGTGGGCGACCGCGAAGCGGGCGGGGTCCCACCCTGGGGAGTGGCCTCCGGGCCGGGGGGCGCGACGACGGTACCACCCTTCGTCTTACACTGCTTTGCCGGAACGGCTGACGACGCTCGCCGGGCGAGTGGGTTGGGGGCCTACTTCGGCGTCGATGGCCCCGTGACCTACAAAAGAGCGGACGGCCTTCGCGAGGTTCTATCCGGGCTCCCCCGTGACCGAGTGGTGATCGAGACCGATGCTCCTTATCTCACTCCGCATCCGTTCCGAGGAGAGCGCAACCACCCGCGGCATATCCCGCTGATCGGGGCCAAGGTCGGCGAGGTTTGGGGAGGAAATGCAGAAGAACAGCTGACATCCAACTCGGTCTCCCTGTTTCCGAAGTTGGCTGGATTACCGGAATAGCCCGTCAATTTCGGAAAATGCTCTTCATAATTCGTCATATCGTGGTATCATGATATGAGATGAACGACGTTGTGCTCATCGGTAAGGCTTTGGCCGACCCCACCCGGGTTCGGATCCTCTATGCCCTGCTGCAGTCCGACCTGTGTGTCTGCGAACTCGTGGACGCGTTGGAGATGGGGCAGAGCACGCTGAGCTCTCATCTGCAGACGATTCGCCAAGCGGGAATCGTCGAGACGACCCGACGCCACAAGATGGTGAGCTATGCCCTGACCGAGGAGGCTCGCCCCTTGGTCGAGGCGATCATGCACCTGAACCAGGCGTCGCTCGAGACCGATCGCCGGATTGCCCGAGACCGAACCCGAACCGCCGAGCGGCTTGCTCTGCGAGTGCACGGCGTTTGTCAGCTCGGCCCTGGGCAACTCGACCGAAGTGAGGACCGAAAGAAATGACCAACGAAACAACCTGTCCGTGTTGCGCAAACGGAAAGTGCGCCTGTCCCCCCTGCCAAGACGGCGAATGCAAGTGCCCTTGCTGCGCCAACGGCAACTGCCCCTGCCCGCCCAACTGCCCGAACTGCGACTGCTGCTAACCTTGGGATTGTCGATTGACCCGAGGGGCTCCCTCGGGTCAACTTCACTTCGCCATCGCGCGCTTACATTTTCGTAGCCAACCCACCCGGCTATCCCCCCAATGGGTCAGCAAGCCTAAGCGATAGGGCAACAGCAAATATTCGGCACCATCTGAGCTCTTTGGGCGCCCCTGATACAGAAACCTCAGATCCATAGGATCTAGCAACATTCTTTGGTCGGGATTGGTCCGAAGGAACTCGCCGTGGCTGATGTCTTCGCTCCAGGGTTCGCCCTCAGCAAACACCACATTCTTGGGACCCATGAACGGCTTCTCCCAGGTATCGGCTAACGGAGTCCACTCCGCGTCAAGCTTGGGCGCAGTCCATGCACGATAGTAGCGGATGCCCCCCGGACCGATGGCCTCGATGATGGTGAGGTAGTGCCCAGTTTCCTTGAGCCGATAGTGGCAACTCGCCTCGAACAAGAAGAACCGATCCTTCTCTTCGAGGATGACCACTGGCTCATCCATGCCGTTCGGAAACTCGCTCAACTTTGTTCGACTTCGATAGAGCTTTCCATCGTCTCCGGTGAAGAAGAGATAGGCGTGGGTATCGTCGCAGATCACCCAATAATCGATCCATAGTTCAGGCGCGGAAGCTGGCTTCTCGGGGAAGAAATCCTTCGGTTCGGACCAAGAGGCGGGATCGGAAAGATCTTTCGTCGTGCTGTATTGCGGTTGTTGCGATTGGAAGATCAGATACCAAAGTTTATGGGGCTCAAACCAGAACACCTGGGGAGCGCAGTGATAGCCAGTGAGCTTTGGATTCTCGGCATCCATGAATCGCGGCTTTGCGTCCTTCGCCTCTTCCCAGTTCTTAAAGTTGAGATAGACCATTTGCCAACCATCCTTGGGCCGGGCAACTGTAGCGAAAACGTGCCACTTTCCATCATGAAAGACAACAGACGGATCCTTGATCGAGACAACTGGCCGCTCCGGATCGACCGGAACGGGAATCAACTCTCCGCTTGAGGTCCAGAGGGGATCTCTTCGCAGCGGAGGAAGCGACTGGAGGTATCCATAGACCGCCTCGAAGGCGGGCTTGGGCCGATATTCTCGGTCGAAGAGCATCGCATGATTGGTTCGTCCTCTCACCGGAAAGTTATTGAGCCACGAATGACCATCCGTAGCGCCCCAAAAGGTGATTCGGCGCACCTTAGGCTCTTCCATAAAGACCCGGAACAACCCAACATACTTCTTGGCAAGCTCTTCTTGTTGAGCCTTCGGAAGTCCCTCGACGAAGGGGTTCAGACCCTCTCGCTCGGCTGCAGAAAGGTCGGCTCCTGCATTTCCAGATCGGGGAAGCACGTCCACGTCCAGTTCGGTAATGGCGATTTCAAAGCCTTCTTTTGTAAAGGCAGCAATGCCGCGCCGAACTTCCTCCACCGAAGTTGAAAGCAGATAGTGGCCTTGGATTCCGACCGCATCGATCCTTGCACCCGCGTCGCGGATCTCCTTCACAAGTTTGAGTGCCGATTCTCGCTTATAGTCTAAGTCGATATTGTAATCGTTGTAGTAGAGTTCCGCATCCGGATCGGCCTCGGCGGCGTATTCAAAGGCCTTGATGACGTAGTCTTCACCGATCGCCTTAAGGGCAGGGGTTTGCCGCATTCCTCCCGAATCCGAAATGGCCTCGTTGACAACATCCCATCCCTTGACCTTGCCCTTATAACGTCCAACAACCTTATGGATGTAGTTGCGCATGCGCTTCAGCGCTTCTTCGCGAGCTAAAGGTTCACCCTTTTCATTCTGAAAGAGATGGTTTGCCCCTTGAGAATGCCACACCAAGGTATGCCCGATGACTTCGAGACCGTGCTTGCGAGCATCTTCCACAAACCGATCGGCTTCGGCAAACTCAAAGCGGTCCGGGGAGGGGTGGATCACGGCGGGCTTCATGGCGTTTTCGGCCGTAACCGAGCGGAAGTGATGCCGAATAAACCCCATGTACTGCGCATCTGCGAGCAGGCTGGTGTTCACGGCGACCCCAAGGGTCGCTCTCTGGCCGAGCGGGGCAGAGAGCCGAGGGCCGACTTGATCCGGCGCGGCGAGGAGCGCTCCGGGGATCAAGAGGAGGGAGGAAAGAAGCAGCACAGTCCACATCGAGGCAACACCCACGCTGTAGGATATACCTACCCGGCGCCGGATTGGGTTCCGAGGTCCGGTAAACTGCAGGCATCCCGAGCGGCCTCGTAGCTCAGTGGATAGAGCGCCTCCGTCCTAAGGAGGGCGTCGGGGGTTCGAGTCCCTCCGGGGCCGCCACTCATTTGAACTTAAAATTGAGAGACCTGATAGAGGGAAATGAGAGACCAACCCCCTCGGTCTCTCAAAAGGTCTCTCAACTCTGAAGAGTAATCCCGTGTAGAATCTGGTGCATGGCAACACGCGCAGATCACGGTGAAGGGTCATGCCGACCGATCAACACAGGCAAACTCGCCGGGAAGTGGCGCGTCCAATACGTCCTGGAAGACACCACAGGCGTCAAGAAGCGCATCTCCCGGGTCTTTCCGACTCAGCGTGAGGGCAAAGACTTTCTACGCTCTCTCAAGCGTTCTGACGAGGTTGCCGCGATTCACAAGGTTCAGCCGATGACGTTCGGTGAATGGTTCATGTGGCTTGCTGAGAATGACTGGAAGGACTCACTCGACCCCAAAACGTTGAGAGACCGGGTCTCTCGTTACAAGAAGTACGCTGCCCCCAGGTGGGCAGGTGTTCCCCTCACGAAGATTGACCCCTTAGATGTTCGGGTGTTCTATCAAAAGCTCAAAGACGACGGCGTCGGCGAGCACACTCGCATTGCTCTCAAGGCGGGGTTGGTGCGTGCTTTCAACCAGGCGGTCACACCATATAGAAGGGTTCCTCACTTTTGGTCGAATCCGTTCTGTCTGGACATGCCGACTCCAGAACGACGAGAAGCGGTTGCTTTATCTCCAGAACAAGCGAGGAAAGCGCTAGCGTCAAAAAAGCTGGATGATTCCCGACGCGCCATGCTCGGGGTGTTCCTCCTCGCAGGCTTGCGGCTTGGTGAGCAGATGGCACTCACACGCGGTCAACTGCGGATAGAGGAGGGCCTGATCCTCGTTGATCGGGCGGTGAAGCTCGATGCAAAGAGCTCACAATCCGTTGGTCTCCCAAAGGGAGACAAGGTTCGGACGGCTGTGATGTGCGAGACGCTCAAACGGCTATTGGAGCCGCTGATCGCGGGTCTAGGTGACGATGACTTGCTGTGGCCACAAGCGACCGAGAACAAACCACGCATGAAGGCACTTGTATACGCAACCTGGCGACGGATTCGAAAGGAAGCCGGATTGCCAGACGACATGAGCCCGCACGATTGTCGTCTCACGCACATCAACTGGATCGAGAAGCTCTGTCCCGAGGTTTCGCCAACAACCCTTAAGGAGCACGTCGGGCACTCAGCTGACGGAGTGACGGAGGTGAACTATACAAGGCCAATCAGTCTCTCACAGACCCTCCTCAGGAAAGCACTAGACGCCCTACTGACTTGTATCAAAACTTCGGCATCTTAAACAACCTGCCATCATCGCCGTCGTCATGGAGTTCCAATATAACCTCGTTATCCAAGAACTCCACACGGCGACCAGTGGGACTACGAGGAATATCGGAATCAATCAGGCTCATCATATATTGAAGGTCAAAACTCTTGCATGATTCCCTGACAAGACGCAGTAGATTAAGTTTCTTCCGGTCGTCAAGGCTCTCAAAAATGCCGTCGTGATATACAAATCTGTAGAAACTTTGGACTCGATACGTTTCCAGGAGTGCGAGATCAAATGCAGCACATAAGACTTTTTTATATGTATTCCCTTGACCCTCACTTGTAGCAAGCAGAAGAGAATCATCTTGCACCGGAGTAGCCTCAAACTCCAAGTTGCCCTCACCGTTAAGGCTCACTGAAAGTAGCGCCGGAACGCTAAACACTGCTCGAAAGATTTCGTTATATCGCTTCCTGATCGCTTCAAACGTAGGATTGCTTTGCACGATCTCGTCCCTCAATTGCCCGACCAGCTTGATCTTCGATTCCTCAAGCGACTCAATTGTCTTACGCACTTCCTCTAACTGATTAACCGTCTCCAGCTGGGCTTCAAGCCGGGAAATTTCCCCGCTCGCTTTCGCCACATCCGATTGAATGTGGTTCATACGCTTGAACCAGTCCTCCTCCCGAAGAATGGAAAGGATTTCGGTTCGCCGCGTAGATATTCCTTGCAGATCGGACTCGAGGCCCACACGCTCTTTAGAAAGCTCATCCCGCCGCTGGCTAAGGCGATTATTCCTGTCCTCCGTGATGGCCCTATGGAATGCTGTCAGCTCCTCATATGGGCGAAGCATCGTCGTAGGAAGAACTAAGCGGGCCTCTTCAAAAACTCGTTTTAGCTTCTCCAAATCAAAAGCAAGACGCTTTTCAAGGGCATGCTCTATTTCCGACAATTCATAATCAATCGAATACAGACGGTCATTAATCTCTGAAGTGCGACGCTCCAGATCGCTTACAAGCTCTTCATTAAGGCCTGAGTCCCTCCTGTGGATATCGAATGCAGACAGTGCTTCTTCTAGCTGAGACAGTTCCTGACGCTTGATATTCAACAGTCCACGAATCTTGTCAAAAGAATCAGCCCGAGTGCCAGATTGAGCAGCATACCTCGCAGCAAATGCCTGTTCAGTTTCTATGGCATCATCGACCTCATATTTTTTACGGACAATAGACTCGCTGTAGCCGAGTAGCATCGCCATGAATGGCTTCCACTCCGAATGACGACCACCGGAGAACTTTTCAAGTTGAAAAACATTCCGATAATCGTCCTGACTTCTCAAGAAGTATGAGACACCTTTTCTATAATCGTAATGATCGATGCAGTCAAAGCCAAGCAAGTTATTCAGTTGTTCCTTGGCAGCTGTAATCGATGCAGGCTTGATTGGCCATTGATCGAGAGGTAGACCCGACAGATTGCCTTGCGGAGAATCAGCAAGCCACATAGCAATCTTTGTGTTAGCGGTCACTGGCCGCCTTACAGTCAGAAACTTGCCTGAATTCAATTCAATTTCCAAGTAAAACTCAAAATCTTTGAACCGATCAAGGTGCTTCTTGAGGAAGTGGTGCTTATTGATCTCCTTTAGCAGGCAAAAGTCGATGAGCTTTGCGAACAAGGACTTACCGAGATTGTGCGAATCTTTTCCTGAATCCTTGGGTTTTGTGATTCGTCCAACAATCACATTGAGCCCGCGATTGAAAACAATGGGGACAAAGACGTCTGACTTGTTAGAATATAAGTGCACAAATCTCATCAGGCGGACACTTCCTCCAACAACACAGCATCACTCGCTGAAACGTATTTGATCATTCTTGCGGCGTACAGGAAAGTCAGTGCCGGCACTACATTGAATCGAGCATCTGGTCCTAGATTACGCTCGACTACACCCATCAAGTCATCAATAGTTGCCGCTTGATCGGTAAGCAACCGCTCCAAGATGATCCCCGCCACGTTAAAAGTGCAGGTGTTGAGGTCAATGTGTTTGGCCGCTAAGATCATCTCTTTCTCCCGATGTCGCAAGTAGCGTACATGTAGTGAAGAAAGACGGTGACGAGTCGGCGATTGTACGAGAGATCGGGGTGGCGTGTCGTTACGACGTCGTAAATATCGGCAAGTGCAGTCGCAAAACCTAACTGGGTCGCCTCTTCCGCAATGAGTTTTTGTTTGAGTTCGTTTGCAAGGGCCTGGTAACTGAGGCGCAGAGCCTCGTTCTGAGGTTTCGCAAGGAATTCCTCAATCTTCGCGAAATAGGGTTCAGAATCGTCAGTGATCGAGTCGGCGAGCTCTTCGGAAACGTTATTGAGCAAGTTCTTTGAAGCGAGTGGCAGATATGTAAAATCTGTGGTTGCCGTGTTGGTAAGGGAAGGTGCGGCTTGATCTGCAAACGCGACGATCAACGCAGCGAGTTCCTGTGGTGAGAACAACAAAGGACCTCGGTGACTTGAAGGAATGTGCTGCTTCACAATGTCTGGCAGTGAATCGAGATATCTCGAAATATCTTCGACTCCGACTATTCCCACGTTTTCATGTCCCAGGGCAGCCCTAAGGAGTGTTTCGAGCTTGGCATGAGCGTTGCCAGATTTTCTGCGATTTGTGAAAAGAATGTAATTTTCCGCCTCGCCAGCCGCAACCAGTCTACGAATCCTTGGTACTTCGGCGGTCTCAAACGAAGCGAGAAATTTATGGTCACTGCATGTTGAAATCGGGCTCTCGGTGTGTTTGGCCTGAATTATCCAAGTGCCGCTCCACGGAGTAACCGTGCTGGGATACGCGATGGCAGTCCCAGAAAATCTGCCGTCACGGCCACCGTCAGGGCCGCTCGAAAACCCGGTGACTCCGATTCCAAGGAGTGTTGATGACACCTTCAATACAATGAGTTCGAACGTGCCAGGATCAAGTTCGTAGAGGTGGTAATCTTTCAAAAGCTTGTCCTGGGGTTTCACACGAAGCTTCGATGCTCGGCAAGGATCACTTCCACCAGTTTGGCTTCATGTTGTTTTGTGACCCCTTAGGGTTGAAACATTGGCTCCTCCGCTGAGCTGATCGCCCGATGAACGTGATTATGGCATGGCTAAGGCAAGGTTCAGCAAGGCAGGGCAAGAATCATTGCACAAAAAACGCGACCTCGCCTGAGGTCGCTGGAGCTAGTAATCCTCGGGAAGGAGAACAGTGGTGATGGAGCGATCCCATTCGGTGATGATCCAGAAAGTGAGGCCGTTCGAACTCATGTAGACCGACATAAGCCTGAGACCCTCGACCAATGCCTCCTCATTAGAAGCTCGATCATCCTCGCAAACCTCGCCCCAGTCTCCCGAAGCGTGGCGACGGATCGCTACGGCCACATCTTCCGGGGAGAGCTGAGAGGCTGCTTTACTCGTTGCAACCAGACGCCCCAGCAAGAACTTCGAATCGGTAAGGTTCATCTCGCTGTCCAACCTAGGCGAGCCAGAGCAAGACGTCATCTTGGTCGCCGTTTGTGCAACTCGGTTGAGCTACGGCTCAATATCTGGGCTTGACTCTCTCCCCGAATTCTGCGGCTCTATCACCATCAACCCGTGAGCGAGACCAACTATCAAAAGCTGGCATACACGGTTGAGGAGGCAGCGGAGCTGCTTTCCCTCAGCCGCGCTCACGTCTACAGACTGCTCGACCTCGGGCAGCTTGGATCAGTATCGATTGGTCGGTCTCGTCGAATCACGGCCACCCAACTAAATGAGTTTCTCCACGGCCTGGAACAACGATCAGGTCTACCCCGCTCGGGAACCCGATTCTGAGGTGAACGAACACGTTCCGACGTAATAGCCTGTACAATCTCGAACAGGACTTCGAGAATGGCTCTGATTTCATGCCCCGAGTGCTCTCATCAAGTGAGTGAGCTAGCGCCGATGTGCCCGAATTGTGGCTTTCCGATCACGGCTGTCACGCCGGAAGGGGTGATTGCGCTTCGAAACTGTCCTGACTGCCGCGGAACAGGCATCTGCACTGAATCCTGCCCATATTGTGATCGGGGCAAGATTCCCTGCGGGTATTGCAAGCGTGGCTATATTTACGACGATATCTGCAAGTATTGTCGTGGCACTTGCCAAGTAACTTGTGAAATTTGTGAGGGAAAAGGCACACAAAGTTGGGACTGCTCAACCTGCAACAGCTCAGGGCAAGTTACTCTTCGGGAATACGAGGAACTCATCGTCCAGCATCGGAATGCCGAGGAAGCTGAAGAGCGAGAAAGGCTGTCTAGGCAAATGGAACATGAGAGAAAAGACCAGGAAGAACAACAGAGAAAGCTCGTCCTTCTCCGAGAGCGACTAACTACGGTAAAGGATGACCTCTTGCCGCTTCGCCTTGCACAGGGAATGCTCATCATTACCGATTCGGTTTTCGACGTAGAACGAGCCAAGATCATGAAGACCTACACGGATCAATTGCATGAGCTTATGACTCACCGTTTCCAGTGTAGCTACTGTGGAGAACCTCTTCAGTGGAAGGAGCGATTGCGCAGGCTCCGAGCCCACGCCAACCCAGAATGCACTGAGGGATGGAACCGTGTCAGCAAGCAGATCGCCGAGAACAACGCTCGCTACGAAGAGTTCATGCGTGAGAACGCACCCACTCCTGGAGAGGAAGACTAACGGAGCAGCTCATGTGGTGGGTTCTCGGCATCATCTTTCTCTTCTTCCTGATCGTGC
This sequence comes from Chthonomonas sp. UBA2391, assembly GCA_002343825.1. Lineage (GTDB taxonomy): Bacteria > Armatimonadota > Fimbriimonadia > Fimbriimonadales > Fimbriimonadaceae > UBA2391. The sequence continues at coordinate 17,845 of DDSL01000087.1, read as the reverse complement.
TTTGGCAGTTCTATCTGCTCCTGTTCGCTGTTGCAGGAGTAGCCGCCGTTCTCGCAATCATCTTCTTGACGGTGCGGGCCACGATGCTCACCAGGGCCCCTGGAACCTTTGAGATCAAGGAGCAGAACGGCAACTACTTCTGCACCGTGCACCCTTCGGCGTACGAGAAGATTGGACTCTCGGCGGTCTTCGCGCCCTTGGTGGGCTACATCGCAGGTTGGCTATTCGCGGTGAACTCCCAGATGAGCCACCTCGATTTCCTGGATGTTCTCGGGCTCCTGATGCTGTTACCTCCCATCTATCTAGTCTTCAAGCTCGCTCCGCGTTTGGAGTGGTTTGGCACGAGTCCCTTAGAGCGCTTTGCGAAGAAGGCAACGACAAACCTGCGCATTCCCGAGTATCTGATCCAGTCCGATCTCGCCGGTCGGGAGATGGCAAGCCTGCTCTCTGGCCAGTGGTCACCGTCGTTCACGACTCGATACTTCCAACGGCTCGAAATGGAGCCTAGCTTGATGACGTCCGAAGCCACTCAACTTGACGTGATCAAAGAATTCGAGCGGGTTGGGATGCAGGACATCCGATTGCTCTCGAATGCAGAGGACCACTGGAAGGCCGTTGACGCCATGGTGAAGATTGCATCCGACACGGCCACCGTGCTCAAGGATGAGCAGATGAAGAAGGATGCCGCCTTTCTCTCGAAATCGCTAAGAAATCCCGAGCTCTCCGACCTCCTCGAATTCCGAGACTTTGCAGAGTTCGAGAAGGTCATTATGGCGATTGAACAGGACGCCGAAAAGTTGCTTGAGGGGAAGCTTCCACCTTTGTCGAGCGATTCATCTGGCTAGACTTTGAAACTGAAGCAATGAGTCGAGGCGGAAGAAGCTACTTGATACAGCCATGTGAGGCATCATATTTCGAGATAACAGGACGCGGCACGCGTACAGCCTGGTGAGCGCCAATGCGCTCACCAGGCATTGATTGAATTCTCGGAGTGAAGGTCAGCAAGCCCCGTTGTTCTTCCGCAGTGCCCGCGTATTGTCAATCAGGTGAGAGCGCGTGGTTCGAGCGTCAAATGCATCCTGTATCCAGTTCGCTAGAGTGTCCTTTCGAGTGGGATAGGAATAGTACCGTGCGTATCCAGACTCAACACCATCCTTATAGACACGATTGTCGTCTAAACGGTCCGGAAGATTCCCAGTCGTTCCCATTGAAGGGAGGTTGATTGCCATTAGCCCGCTACGCTTGTTGTTTGGATCGTTGCGTAGAGTCGAGGCAATCTCCCAGTCCACATACTTTCGGTGCTTCGTACATTTCCCGATGAGCACGATGGTGACCGTCGAGTCCGTTAGATGATCCTCGCGGATTCGTCTCATGATGTAGTCCTTGTCATCGCTGTCGATGATGTCCTGCGCCATCACTCCGACCGCGCGAGCAATGAACACGTTCCTTTCATCCGCGAATGTCCTGATGAAGTCATTCACCTCGGCCTGGTCGTCGTGATGATAACTGATGAAGCATTTGTGTCGTACTGCCATGTTATTCTTTACCTTGTGAAATGATCTTGAGAGCTTTTGAAATGTCGAGACAATCAGCACTTGTCTGCTTCATGTTTTCAACTAACTTTGAGTAGCCAGGGTACTTGCGTTGTATCTCTTGTGGCGTTGCGTCGCCCTGAGCCTCCTTGTTCCTGCCGATCCAGGTTCTGAACTTGGCCTGATGCTCCGTAAGATGAGGACGAAGAACATCATTCAGGAGAGTCAGCAGAAGAGCTACAAGCTTCTGTGCGTCTTCATTTGCTCTGAGTTTATCCACTGGGATTGATTTTATCAGAGTCCGGACTTCGCCGAATAGCTGATACCATGAGTCGTAAACCTCCTCGATGACATCATGCTCTTCGTCAAACGTTATTCCAGCCTTTCGAGTCACGATCTCAGTCCATGCTCTGTGAGCTAAACCAGCGACCTCCTGGTTTGGCTTCATGACGATTTTGCCAATCTTTGCGACTTCAATGTTGACTTCACTTGCCTCCCACCTTGTATCTCTGGGCCAAAGGATGAAGTACCCGGCCAGAACCCAAAGAATGATCACAGCTACGGCCCATGGACTGAGCACCATCGAGAGGTCGCCTGTCGGCTTCATCGACAGACTGAGAAAGGTCAGTTCGGCTTGACCCGTCACTGCTCTTGCTACGAATGGCATGACCACGGCGAACACGAGTCCGAGGAAGAGCGTCGTGAGCAACTTTGCCTTTTGCGTCGCCCGCCAAGCTGTCCACCAGTTCTTCATGAGGCAACCTCCGAAGTTAGCTCGCCGCGAAGTGCCTTAGCGAGGATTGCTTGGGTGGTGCGCTCGACTTGGGCGGTGACTTCGGCGAGGCGGGATTCGATGGAGTCGGCCAGGGCGAAGAGGGATTCGACGCGGCGAACGATTTCGGCTTGTTCATCGAGAGGCGGAAGAAGAAGTTCTGAGTCGCGTATGAGGCCCAGGCTGAGGTTCGGCTGAACGCCTCCTGCCGCGAGGTTCCTCATCTCCCCGTAGTTCTTCAAGAAATGCAGCTTCACGAAAGCTCTACAGTTTTCATTGACATCGTCGAACAGGAGGGCTGCCAACGCCTGATTTGTTGCAGTCGCGATTCCGAGCTCAGCTACTCGGCCACGGGTCTGCCCTTCGCCGTACATTGCCACAATCAGTGTGCCGGGCGGAAAAACCTTCGCATTCGTTTCCTTTACGGCCAGCTCGGTGATGAACTGAGTGGCACGGGTCACCGTTCCGTCATTTGCCGCCGAACTTGTGATCCACGGAATGTCACCGCCAAAGTAAGCGGATCGGGTGCGCAGCGGGGTTGCTCCGGTGGCAACCGCGCATACTTGCCCAACTCTTGTTAGCGCCCAGTCACGAGGAATGTCTTCATCCGCTTCCGCAGCAGAAGTAAGTGGCTTGACCTTTCGATGTTGCCGAATTCGCTCCAGTAAGTGCTCTGCTGGCTCGTCTGCCATGTGGTCCTCGCGCCAGTCGGCGGTGAGTTGGCCGGAGCAGGCGGCGGCGAGGACGGATTGGCGGAACTTCTTGAGGAGCGCAGGGATCGTGGCGAGGCGGTCGCTGGTTGACTCCATCTGCTTCTGTAGCTGAGACACTATTCCGACGATCTCTTGCTGAGTCTCAATAGGGGGTAACTCAAACTCAAAGTTCTTCAGCCACTCGGTGGGCACACGAGCTTGGCCGACTGACCCTGTCATGTTGTCTCTAGCCTCAGCTCGGAACGACTTCTGGCGGATGAGTTGGTAGATGAACTCCGGTAGCACTTTGTCGGTTGGCCTGAGGACGTGAAACTCAGAAGAGCCAAATCCCAGACCATTCACAAGGTCACGCGCGATTGCGGCTTTTCCATTTTCCATGCACGGAGTGATCTTTGCGAAGAGGACATCTCCTTCTTGGAAAGCAGTGTAAGAACCGCGCACCTTGGCGTACTCGCGAATCTCGGGGGCAACAATTGATCCGCTCACTTCGTTCACAGATGCCATGGGCACAAAGGAAACTGGTGCGTCTTTTGCAAGCCTGTCCACTCTGGGCTTCCCAGGATTGACTAGACAGACATCCCCCAGCGAAACTGTCGGCCAAACTGACAAACGTTGAGGTGACAGGATTGCGCTCATAGGTCCTCAAACGGATCGAAGTCAGCATCTGCGCTCGCTTCAACAACAACTGGGCTTAGCTTATTCTCAGCGGAATAGCACTCGAACAAAAAGTGAGCTACTTGAACCGAGATACCGACGGCGAAGCGAGCTTGGTGCTGAAGCAGAAGGGATTCAGTGTCGGTTGGCTTTCCGTGTCCTGTGCCATGCCAATTTCTGATCTCGGCAAGCTTATCAACGATCGATCCGATATTGTTCACAATAACCGTGATCGCCGCCTGAGTTTCCGACGATCTTTCAAGACCGTCCGGCACGACGGGAAGTGCCTTTACTAGTTTCTTGACTAATTGCGGAAACGAATCTGACGTCGCCCAGCTCAGACCTTTTGCCTTCAGGAGCGTTTTCGTGATTGATTCAAGAAATTCCTTTGCGGTTCCTATCGCTAGCTCGGGGTCTGAGACGATGGACGCTTGTAGCCGGGTTACTTGCTGTCCCAAATATGCTGAGTTCAGCCGTTGGGAGATGTCACGGGCTGGACCAAAAATCAATGCGCCTTCGGAAGAGAAGGGCAGAAAACCGTAGATGGGTCGGCCAGACATCTCGCTCGTCGGCAAGATTTGCCAACCATCCATCCTCAGATGACGGTTAAACTGCTCAACTAGCTTTTCAGCTTCTTCATGGGGCCGCACGAGTGGATGTACGGTCTCTGAAAGAAACGCCAACAGGAGTTCATCTGAGCCTCCTGACAAGCCAAATCGGCTGTCCGTAAAAACCCAATTAGGTTCCCAATCATCATTGTTGACGGTGTGCTGAAAGATGTCTCCTGACGCAGATTTGAATCTGTAATCATGTGAAGGCATCTGCTCCAAATCATACAGTCTTCCGAGAAAGTCAATTTCGCTGACATCGCCATGGTAACTGACGCCAGCCCTGAACAAGTCGAGAACATTCTTCCTAGTAAGGGGTGATATCGTTCGTTGCTCGGACCGAAAGCTTGGTAAGTTCACGCTCTACCTCCTTCCAGTCGCTTCGCTTCACGCTCGAAGTCGCTCTCGAACGCTTCATCCTGCTTCACCCGGAACTTCTCGTACTGCTCCTCGGCGAGCTTCTTCGCCACCTCCGCTGAGACCTTGCCGGGGTTGTCGAGCACTTCAAAGCCGTTGAACTGGAGGAAGGCGTTCAGCCGCTCTGCCCAGTCGGCCATCTTCATCGGAACCTGCCGGGAGGCTTGGAGCTCGGCGTAATCGAGGTACATCGTGACGATTCGCTCCAGATCCTTGATCTCCTTCTCGATCAGGTAGTTTTTGGCAGTTGTGATGTCGCCCTTGAGTACCTTGCCGTGGGGTGCATTCTTCCACGTGGTGAGGCCCATGCTCGGCTTGTTGGCGTCGGCTCGCTCGGCGATGATCTCGGCGGCGGTCTTGCCGCTCACTGCCCAATGCAGCTTGTTTTGGACGGTAGCAAAAAAGGTCTTGGTGATCTCGGCTTTGGGATCGTAGTCGATGCTTGCCTGCTCGTAGAGGTCGGTGATCTTGAGATAGAACCGGCGTTCGCTGGCCCGAATCTCGCGGATCCGCTCGATGAGCTCGTCGAAGTAGTCCTTGCCAAACCGCTTATTCAGCTTGAGTCGCTCGTCATCGAGGACAAAGCCTTTAATGACGTACTCCTTGAGCGTATTGGTCGCCCAGATTCGGAACTGAGTTGCTTGCTTGGAGTTCACCCGGTAGCCGACGGCGATGATGGCGTCGAGGCTGTAGTGATCGAGGTCACGCTCGACTTCGCGTCCGCCTTCGATTTGAACTCTTCGAATTTTTCGAATAGTTGCCCCGAGTTCGAGTTCGCCGGATTCAAAAACCTCCTTCAAGTGATAATTGATGGTCTGAACTTCGACACCGAAAAGCTCAGCGATCCGCCGCTGGGTCAACCAAAATGTTTCACCCTCGAAATGGACTTCGACCTTGGTCGCGCCGTCCGGGGAGGTGTAGAGGATGATCTCGTTCATGATTGCCCCTCGTACGCAAGCCGGATAAAAGGTTCTGCTTCTTCAAGCTCGCTCAGTCGTGCGATTCTGATTTGCAGCTGACCCGTTCCCCAGATGCCAATTCCGCGCACATCTCGCCAATTGGGTTTCATTTCGACCGAATCGGGATCCAAGTGAAGTTGAAGAAGCCACTCGCCCTTCTTTCCGTTGACCACAGACGCGAAGTTCCGAGTGCGCTTGAACGCGAAGTAGAGCTTGGTCGTTTTCTCAGTCACGTCCTCACCCTGGCTGAGAATCGCTTGCCGGATGCTTTCGTAGAGCTGCTGAGCCGTCGATTCGTTCTCGGCTAGAACCTGAGTGATGGTCTTATCGTTGCTTGACTTCGCAGCCGTCCCCCCTGCGGATGGCGTTGGGCTTGCAGTCTCAGACGACGTGATGCGCTCCAGAAGCAACTGATCATCTCCAAATCGGCGATAGCGGACAAGGTCGATGTTGTTCGGCATCAGCTCATATGCGCCCAGGTCATCGCGGGTGAAATCGGTGGCGATGCAGATCAATCGGATGGAACTGTGGTCAATCGAGTCGGCTACTTCCTGGCCTAGTTTTTGGAAGACGACTTTCCAGAACTCGGCCTTGTGACTGCGAAGCCATGCCATGTAAGACATGCCTTGGTTGATCACGGTGCGGTTTTTGTCGAGCTTGTACTCGATGACGACCGGAAATCCGTTTTCGTCTATGCCGAGGGTATCAATTCGACCGCCCTGGTTGGTTGAGAACTCTGACGCGACAAACCTGACTCCAAGCAAGTCTTCGAGATTGGCCTCAAACAGGCTTTGGACCTCCCGTTCGAGCTTGTAGGGGTTGGGCCGACTCTCAGTGGTCTTCCCGCCTTTCAGAGTGAAAAGTCGTAACTCGCTCATGCCTCCACCTTCTGGGGCTTCTCCAGGAGCTTGAGGACTTGGTTCAGTTCGTCAATCGCTGCGCTGAGCTGGGTCACCGCTTCCGTGATGATCTCCTCGGGCTCGCCAAGATCGTCAGCGTCATCCAGCGACTCGTCCTTGATCCATTTGAAGCCATCGAGCTTGTACTCGCGCTTCTTGATCTCGTCGATGCCGAAGCAGCGGAATCGGTCAGTCTCGGTTCGAGGTGACAGGCCGTTCGGGTCGTCGCCGTAGCATTTCTCGAAGTCCTTGAAATGCGCCTCCGTAAGTGGGCGATCCTTCTTGGTGATGCCGGGGACGTTGGCGCGGCCGTCATAGAGCCAGACCTGCTTGGTCGGCTTGCCCTTGGTGAAGTAGATGACGTAGGTTTTGGTCCCCGGGGTGTAGGGCGTGAAGGTTCCGCGCGGGAGTCTTAGCACCGTATGCAAGTCGCAATCCTGCATCAGGATTTTGAATACCTCTCCGGCCTGGTCGGCAAAGAGGACGTTGTCCGGCACAACGACGGCGGCTCTCCCGCCCGGTTTAAGGATCGTCAGGATATGCTGAATGAAGTTGAGCTGTTTGTTGCTGGTGGTGACGGTGAAGTCTTCACGCTCAGGGGCCTGGTTCGCGCCCCTGTTGCCGAAGGGTGGGTTGGTGATCACCACGTCAAACTTTGGCCCGCTATAGACCTCATAGATAGAATCTCCCAGGGCAATCTCGGGCTGTACGTTGTGAAGGTAGAGGTTCATGAGCGCAAGGCGACGCGGTCGAGGAACCAATTCCTGACCGTAGTAGGTGCTGCGCTTGATCCTTCGATCCGTGTCCCGGTCAAGGGCTTGACCGCTCGCCTTCAAGTCTTCCTTGAGCCACTCATAGGCGGCGACTAGGAATCCGCCGGTTCCACAGGCGGGGTCGCCGATCTTGAAATCTGCCTTGGTGCGCGGATCAGGCTTGATGCAGCGCATCATGCTTTGGATGAGCAGGCGCGGGGTGAAGTACTGCCCGGCTCCTTTCTTGCCTTCGCTGGCTGCCTTTTCAAGCAGACCCTCGAACGCCTCGGCTTTCACGTCCACCTCCAGGCTCGTCCACTCGGTCTCGTCGATCAGAGTGATCAGCTTGCGCAGGTTGACTGGGTTGGTGAAACGAGACTGCGCCCCGGCGAAGATGTCCCCGAGGATTCCACTCTGACGCCCGAGGTCTCGGAGCATACGTGGGTATTCATCCGTGAGGTTGGTTCCGCTCAGAGTCTTGAGGTATGCCCAATCGCACTTCTCGGGAACATCGACTCCGCGTTCGTCGGCCATCTTGAGGAAGAGCAGATAGGTGATTTGCTCGATGTAGTCGCCGTAGTCGATCCCGTCGTGGCGAAGGGTGTGGCAGAAGCCCCAGAGTTTGGATACAACGTCGGTCATTCAGTTCCTTTACGCGGCGTGTGCAATCGCCCAGTTAAGCTGCTTGAGAAGTTCTTTCAGTCCGCCTCCGAATACCTGGTTCGCACGAGCAAATCCACCGCGCTCATCGAGCGGGTGCAATTCAAAGTCCTCAGGTTCGATGGCGAGATCGGCGACCAGACGCTGACGAATCAGCTCAATCCATGCTCGCTGCTCTTGGTTCAGCTCAGAGTTACCGGTCACCTGGCTGATGGCGGCATTGACGCGCTCTTCGGCGGTGAGGAGCGGTCTGGCTTCATCGGCGGCATTCTTTACCATCGAGATGACGTCGGCGAGGGCTTTGTGCTTGGCGATGGAAACGGCTTCTCGAACTCGCTCTTCGGGGAATTGGGCTTGCCGCAGAGCAACTCGAAGCTCTCGAAGAGCTTCCGTGCTCCAGCCTTCGGGTTTATCCAACAGGATTCGCAGAGCCTCAATCTGGCTTCGGTTCGCCTCGACGAAGCGACTGAACTCCTCTAGGTAGTCGGCTGGCTTCAGGTCGCGATCTTTGTAGCGGATGAGACGCTCGGAAGAAACGTTGTCTTTGACGCCCGTGGCGATGACAAACTCGCGGTTCGGGCGAGGGTACTGCTTGAGGAACCGCTGGAAGTCTTGGTTGCGCAGTAGCTCCATCGTGCCGGTGAAGTTGGCCGCAAGAAGCGAGTCGAGCTTCTCGGCGAACTGGCTGAGATCGAGGTTGTTGGTGAACTCCAGGAACTTGACTCGGCCCTCTCCGGTGATCTCTTTGTCGATCCGCCTGAGACGCTTCGCGAGCACCTTAACGTGGTAGTCGCGCCGCTCGTTGTTCCAGATGTTCTCGATGACATCTTCGAGCGGAATTGGGTCAGAAACAGGAGCTTCGACCGCCATACCGCTGGCTTGCCGGAAACTGTCGATCAGACTTCCGTCGAAGCAGTCAAAGACGACAAAGTGAGACTTCGCGGGGCCCTCAAATTCGGTGCACAGGCGTGTGCCACGTCCGAGCATCTGCTCGAAGAGGATACGGCTTTTCACCGGTCGTAAGAAGACGATGAACTCAATGGAGGGTACGTCAACACCAGTGGTCAGAAGGTCTACGGTGACCACGATTTTGGGCTCGGGTCGGTTGCGGAACTCCTTGATCCGCTGGAGCGGACGGTCTACGTCCTTGGCTCCAGTGATCTTGGCGACAAAGCTGTCTCCACGTCCAAACACTTCTCGACAGAGAGAGACTAGCTGGTTAGCGTGGCTCGTGTGGGGCAGGTCGTTGGCAGCGAAGATCAGGGTCTTCGGAAACCTGCCGAACTCGGCTTCGTGTGCTTCGGCGTGCTTTTTCAGCTCCTCAACGATCTTTCGGTTCGAGTCGGGCGCGGTGATCTTCGCCTCGATCGCGCTTGCGTCGTAACTGACCTCGTCTTCAAGGTAGTCGATGTTCTTGGTGGTTCCGACCTCAGTGTCCACGACCTCGATCCGCTCACCTTCTTTGAGGGTCACGCCTTCGATGCGCACGTCAGAGCGGACTCGCACCACGTCGAAGTCCACGAGGTAGCCGTCATCAACCGCTTGTTTGTAGGTGTAGCGGTACACCGGATCGCCGAAGTAGGCAACGGTATGGGCAGCTGGAGTCGCGGTCAGGCCAACCTTGATCGCATCAAAGTGATCCAGGGTATCGCGCCAGATCGCCTCTTCCTTGCGTGAGTAGCCACGGTGGCACTCATCGGCGATGATGAGATCGAAGGCGTGGATTGGGATGCTCAGTTGCTCCGCGTCGTCTTCGGATTCACCGAGCCCTTCTAGCATTCCCTGGCGACCAAAGAGGTTGATCGCCATCCGCTGGATGGTGCAGACGTAGACGAAAGCGTCTCCCTCTTGGGGATCGGTGAGGTAGCGGTTCGGAAGGACTTTGGGGTCGAACTTCTCGCCGGAGTCGTCGTCGAGGTCGGCTTGCTGGAAGCGCTGACTGTAGACCTCATAGGTTTTGTCGAACTTGAGGCCCGGTTCACATTCGAAGGAAGCGAACGCTCGAACAGTCTGGGCCGCGAGTGCACGACGATCCACCAGGAACAAGATTCGCTTCGCCGCTCCTGACTTCATGAGCCGATAGGCTTGCTGGATCGTAGTCCTCGTTTTGCCAGTTCCGGTTGCCATGACGACCATCATTTGGCGCTTGCGGTCGCTGATGGCTTGCTCGACGGCTTTAATTGCGGCTTCCTGATAGGGTCGAACAGAACCCTCTCGAAATTGCATTGCGCTCAGGGTTTCCCACGCAGCCTTGTCATCCCTTCGAAGCATTTCTCGAAGTGCGACTGGGGTGTGGAATGCTTTGACCTTACGAGATCGGTTCAGGGGGTCTCGCACATCCTGAAACCAGATGATCTCACCGTTGGTTGAGTACAGGAACGGAGTTTTGAACCCTTCACCGTACTCGGCTCGGTGCTCCCTAACGCCTTGCGAGTATCGTGCCGCTTGAGTTAAGACGTTCTGTGGCCCGACTGTCACCTTCTTGGCCTCAACCACGCCTGCAACCATTCCGTCCAAGCAGAGCGCGTAGTCGGCAGGGCCATTGTCTGTTGGGAACTCTGCTATAGCTTTTGAGTCGAGACTTTGAAGTGATTCGGTCGCATCAAAATCGGCCAGCTGCCAACCTTGAGCAGCTAGCTTGGGATCGATACGTTTGCGTCGCGTCTGCGCCTCTGATTCCCAAGAAGACATGGTTGATACTTTGAGTGAGGAGGGTTACCTCGTCACTCTAGCAGAAGTGATTCTACCTTGCACCCTCAGGTTCAAAATAAGGAACATTGCACCAAGTTACTGCGATTTCCTGCTCGCATTATTCTTTGAGACCTTGGGCGCATGGTTACTCGCCTTGCACCTGAACCACCTCGTCGCTCCGCTCCCTTCGATTCTGAGCCTGGGTTCTATCCTGACGCTGGGCTCTGGCTGTACGGCAAAGCCCGTCTGCTTGGGGCATCGCTTGCTTCCATCGAAAGAGCACTCGGTCAGCCTCACCATACGCCGGATGATCTCTGCCAGATCGAGCGTGAAACGGAACAGGCAGTCTTGGAGGGCAGGATCGTCGTGACTGGCATTCACAGTCCCGCCCACCAACGTGCGGCAATCGTGCCGCTTCGCTGGGGAGCTCCTCGAATCCTCGTGCTCTCCGGTGGATTTCATGCTCATCTGGGCCCTGATCTCAAGGAGGAGCCATTTCGTGCGGCAAGGCTCTGGAGGTATCAGTTCGATGCCAAAACCGACCTCGTCGTTTCGCGTCGTGCTCCTAATAAGTTGCCGACGTATGCTCACCACAATCCCTCGGTGGATCGCTTGATTCACCGGATTTGTTCCAAAGACCTGCCAGGGGTTCTGTTCTGCGGTCGGCTCTGAAGCATCTCTCGCAGTTCGTATCTCGAACTGCTTTTTGAATCTCAAAAGAAAGACCTCGCTGGTGCGAGGCTTGAAACATGGCTACTCGAGAACGAGTTCTCCATCGGCACTTCGAACCATAGACTTTCCGTCCTTGGTGATCGTGAAGCCATGATCGAGCATGCCGTTGCAGAGGTCGTGGATGTAGCGGTACTCCACGTGGAAGCTCTCGCCGTCACCGAGTAGATTGCCCTCGGTCCACTCCCGAAACCACTCGCGAGCTGCGTCGGTCTCGGGCCACACCGTGCAGAAGCTCGGGTTGGAGGACACCGTGAAATCAAAATTCGTCTCACTCATCGGTTATCAGTCTGGTGGTCTCTGGAACTCAAAGCGAGGGACGCGCGCTTCATGCAAAGTATGGCGCAAACAAAAAGACCTCACAGGTTCTGCGAGGTGGGAGTGGGTTTCAGGTGTTGGCATACTCAACACCTCGGATGAAGTCGGCGGCTTTCTGCGCTTGGGCGGCGGCAATGACGACGGCCTTGGGGTCAGCCTTCAAGACTCCGAGCCAGCCATCAATGTATGAGGCGGCATCGCCGATAAGGCGATCATCAAGTGAGACGGTCGCTGCACAAAAGGCTGAGGTGAGCTCTGCGACGAGCTCCTCCTTGCTGTACTCTCCTGACCCGAAGCGAATCTGTCCCATCACCCCAGATCTGTTGAGCCTCGACTCGTGGCCGGTCGCATGCCCAAGCTCATGGAAGAGCGTGGCGTAGTAGGCGTCGGGCGAATAGAAGAGCTTCAGCTCTGGAATCTGGACGTGGTCATCGCTCGGGCGATACCAAGCCGTCTTACCACCTTCACTAATACTCGGAGGGTTCGGCATATGCTTCACCAAGAGTTCAGCTCGTTCAATCCGTTCGTGCTCCTTGTACTCCTCTGAGATGTGCAGCTCTGCGAGGGAAAGTCCGACGCACTGCTCGGCATTGAAGACCTTGAAGTAGCGAAGGAGCGGAACCTCTTTGGTGACACCCGGCTCTTGCTCATCGTCGGGCACGTTTGGCTTCCAGCGTTTCCAGAAGACGACCGTCGTTGCCTTCTCCCCTGGCTTTACCGCTCCGCCGAGTTCGTTAGCTTGCTTCAGCGTGAGCCAGCGGTGGTCGGTGTACGGGTGAATCGAGAGGAGAAACGTATTCACCCCTCGATACGACCGGTTCGTGGTCGCATTCGTCGGGACAGACTGGAGTTGATGCCACGGCTTCTTCCAGGGCACAACGCCCCGCTCAAGGGCTTCGATGATCGTCTTGGTGACGCTTGCGTAGATGGCGGTACTCAACTGAGCACCTCAGGTTGTTTCAAGTTCATGGTGATCCTCGGCGATCAACTCGCCTGGATCACGATCTCAACTTCCTAAGGTTCCCTCATGAATGAAGGGCTCGGCGCAACCGTTGCATCAGAGCTACAAGAATCCCCATTTGCAGGTAGGATTCCTTCTATGCAGGACGTAGACTTGGACGACATTGAAGATGTAAGTAGATCAGAACTTGATTCGGATCGACTTGAAACTCTAGAGAACGGGTTCGATGATTTTGATGATGTACTCAACAGTAGCAGCGACCCCATCACGCTTGAAGGTGACGAGCCACCCTATCAGATTATCGATGGTCGTCACCGGATTTACCTGGCAAGGGAGCGCGGCTATGGCTCCGTCCCTGCCCAGATTCTGTGAGCCGATTGACTCGATATTGGATCGGTGAGACTATCTTAATAGCTTATTAAGTTGTCAGGATGCAGACTCGCACACCAAAAAGCGTCTTAGCAGCGGAACTCCTTAGGGATGCGCTGCTTGAAATTCGTCACGAAGCTCGCAAGGATCGTTCAAGGAAGATCGAAAAACTCGCAGACCTTGTGCATAACATTCCAACGGCTCTCGTTGAAGACCGCTTCGAGATTGATCGTTTCCTTAAGCAAGCTCTGAAGTTTCGATCAGAATTCGCAGAAGACTCCCTCTTTGACTACGCCTTGAAAGCTCGTGAAATGAAGCAACTTGCGAAGAAGTCGAATCCACGTTAGCGCAATCTTTGCGTATCTGTAGCTAGATTTTGGGGCAACCGCTAAGAGCATCATAGTGGCTCCATGGCCAACTGCTACATCTGCGGGAGACCGCTCAACGAGTCTCGTTTTCGGTTGCGCCGCCGCGTCAAGACCGGTGAGTGGGTTCGCCGTGACTACCGGTCCGGAAAGCCCTCGTCGGTTCAGAATCGGTACGGATCACGGATCGTCTGCCAAGGTTGCGCGAAGTGGATCGATGCCAAGGACCTTCGGAGTGCGCGGTGGCAATGGATTCAGTTGTTTCTGGCTGGAGCCGCACTTCTTATCGCAGCCTCCTTCAGCTAGTAAGGCATGAGCTTTTCAGAAAGCTCGAAGTTGTTTGTGGCAACAGACTTCGCCGCTTTTCGCAATTTGGTTTCCAGGACTAGCTTCTCGGGGCCACTTGAAGTAGAAACTTGGTGCTTGAGCTCGAGTAACGCCTCTTCTCTGGCCCCCCAATATGCTGCCCGAATAATCAACCAAATTGGGAAGCCAAGCAGAACGAAATAGTGTCTGCCCCCTTCGTCGAAATCGCCAAAACCCAAATATGCGATAGTTAATCCGATCATTCCAGAGAAGAACAGCACCTTAAAACTTCCACCGTCTCGATTGCCGAAAATAAAGTCAAAGAAGAACATGGATTCTTGTTAATGCAAATGGTGTAAGTACGATAGCACTCACCTTGAACTTGGACAACTAAGTAGGCATCGCACTGCGTGACTTATAAGGCTTCTGGCGGATATTATTGTTGGGACGAAGTAGAATCATATTCGAATGGGGTGTGCAATTGTGCAATTAGTCCGAGTCCTAGTTTCGAGTCTCCACCAACGAAAACTGCTTCTGCACGAGGCAGTTTTCTTTTGCTTCCAGAGCCGATTTTCTGTGGTTCGAGTCCCTTGAGACTTCTAGCGTAGGAAACCATTTCGGTTAGGAGTGGATGAACAGTGGTGGTGATCGTCTTCGCGTGCCCGTCAAAGACGTAGCTCGTCGCGAGCGCTTTGAAGATTTGTTTCTTCACTCTTGAGTCAGCTCCTTCAATCGCTGATCGAGCAGACTTGAGGAACATGATCGACCGGGAGAGGTTTGCTTTGGATGTTCGCACCTCCTGCGTGAGCCTTTCCATCTCAATCGTGATCTCTCTCTTTCGCGCGAGTTCTCGTGCTTCGAGTTCGCGATAGCGCTCCGGGTCGGTCATGACCCCGTCCAGCCACATGTCGCTCAATCTTCGGAGTCGCTTCTCGCACTCCTCCAGTTCAGCCTGCTGTGATTGCAGAATGGTCTCTGTCCCACCTGAAGAATTCTCCATGTGTCTCAGGATGTTTTCCTTGGCCACATCCAGAAGGCTCGGCTCTACCTCAAGTTGAGCCAACTCGCTAAAAATCAGCCTTTCAACCCGTTCTCGCGAGAGTCCCTTCTTGGTGCATTTCAGATTGGCGTCAGAGCAGTGGTAGTTTTCCCAGAGCCTCCCGTCTCTCAATCTTTTGACCTCCCCGGTGATTTGCTGACCGCAGTGGGCACACCGCATGAGCCCCGTGTAGGCGTATTCCTTGACCCGTGGGGCTACAAAGGATCCTCGTTTGAGGTTCGCTTGTACTCGCTCGAATTCACCTACTGTCACCATCGGCTCGTGGTTACCCTTCACGAGTTCGCCCTTGCGGTGAACGAAGCCCGCGTAGAAGGGGTTTGTGAACATAAAGTAGGCTCCCGAGTAGCTCAGCGGTCTATTTCCTGCATTACGCGTCGGCCTTGTTCTAAAGCCCCAGGAACTATTCATTGTGCGGGTGACATGCTTGAGCGTACAGCCAGAGTGGAGCAGAAGCTCCCAGGCTCTCCTCACCACGTCAAAGCGTTCAGGGTCCTTCTCGATCAGGCCACGCTTTAAGTTCAGCGGATCGCGCACGTTGCGATAGCCTTGGGGTGCCTTGTTCGTGCAACCTCCAGAGCGGAAGCTCCCTTCGAGTCCGCGTGACACGGCTTTGGCGTGGTCGAGACTGAACTGGGTTGCGGATGCAGCCTCAATGACCAGCGGCATGATATTATCGCCCGTGCGGTAGATGGCGCTTGGCGTCTGGATTTCCTTGAGCGTGCCTTCGATAAGGAGCTGAGCAAGTTTCCCGCCTTCTTCCATGTTCCGGACGAGTCGATTGACGTGCCAGCACACGATGCCTTGTACTTCGCCAACCTCAATCGCTGCGATGAGTTCGCGGTATCCCGTTCGGCGGTTGGGATAGCGAGCTGATCGGCTCTCTTCCCAAGTCCTGACCACTTTAAGATTATTGCGCTCAACAAGACGCTCACACTCTGCGAGCTGCTCACGGATTGACTTCTCGGTTACCGAGCGGTCGTCGTCGGATTTTCTGGTGTAGATACCGTAGTTGAGCATGTGAAGTTGAGGAGATAGAGATATCGCATGACCCGCGAGAGGACTTCGCGAGCTTCTGCTTCGCTGAGGGTCTTGTCGCACTTATTCAAGTAGATCTCTTGGACTCTGGCAATACCCTCGGCATCGGGCTGAGGGAATACATACTCGTCGGACGTGCGACGTGGGAGGGATGGGGAACGGCTCATGGCTCCAGTAAGCCCGTGGTGCGCATCCTCTGCCACTACTAGGCGTTGACCGCACCGCAACCATTTACGCAAAGGGTTACGTTGTGATTTGAGGCTTCTACACGTCAGCAATACTTGCATCGACGCACAAGGACTTGTCGGCTTTTGTTCGGTTTGGTGCAATGGGTGCATGCACAAACCACCCCCGACCCAGGCCTTCGGGCCGGTCATCAATCGGGTTTCCGATCTGATGATTCATACCACCCGGTATGCCTTCCACGGCGTATCCCGTCTGGCCGCCGATGCCAAGGTGAGCCCCTCGTCAGTCTCCCGGCTGATCAACGGAAAGATGAATCCGAGCTTCGCGATGGTTGCCCGGATCACCACCGCTCTTGAGCAAACGCTCGGCTACCGGATAGACCCACGAGACCTTGTCGCCGAGCTTGGAGGATTTTTGACACCGCATACCTGCGATCTAGTCGGCTGCCGGGGGTGCCTCCCCGAGAATGCAACCGATGAGTTCGGAGACCTCAAGCCCGCGTTCCACGGCGTGAAGCCGGGGCGCTGGGTTACTTCACGCCATCCAAAGGGATACATCGAATCAATAAAAGGAGGATCGAAATGAACAACCTTGCACTGACCCACCTGCTGCAGCGAAGCTCGCTGCACACCCTCCTGATCCTCACCTCAAAGGTGCTGGCAAGGTCAGGGTTTGGCGAAGTCACCTACCTAGATCGCAGGGAGACGCGTCAAAAGTCTCGCTTCGGCGGTCACGAGCTGATGTGCGAGAGCTCGTTCGGCTCACTCCCCTTGAAGGTGATTGTTAAAGTGATCAACGATGGCGTTCGCATCCGCATGCTCGATGAGATGGCTGGAGCAGTGATGCGCACCAAGGCAGACCTCGGGATCATCGTCTCTCCTCGCCACGTTACCGCGACCGCCAAGAAGCTGCAACCCCACTACAAGTCCGCCCGCGTGAATGTGATCGATGGGACGGAGCTTGCCCAGCGACTCCGAGAGCTCAAAATCGCCGTTCGCCCATCTGGCGAGCCTGACTACCGGTTCTTCGGAGAGCTTGAGGAGGTCGCTCACCGTGTCTCCGCCTTCATGCGAATGGAGGGCCGATGAGCATGGATCGCAAGACGCGCCTGGCCGTTGAGCTGTACAAGCTCGGCGTTTCGAAAGATGGAGTGGTCGAGCTCCTCTCGCAGTTCAGTGAGGAAGAGATCGAGCAGCAGCTCATCTATCTCCCCTACCGAAAGGCCAAGCGCCAAGAAGCTTTCATCGTGGAAGCCATCCGCAAGAGCTACTCACCCCCTAAGGAATACTTCTATGCCAAGACTAAAGCTGACCTTGCCCCCGCCTTCGACGCCGTGGACCAAGGTGCCGAACTCCCTCTTGGATCATCTGATGTCCGAGCTTCGGGATACGGAACTGAGAATTCTTCTGATCTTGATTCGCAAGACTTCGGGGTGGCAGAGACCAGGGCATCCGACGGTGCTGAGCTACCGAACTTTGATGGCACGGTCCGGTAGAGGGAGCGACGCGGTTGGCAAGGCGCTGAAGTCGCTGAAAGCTCGCGGACTTATCCACACGGTCCGGGCATTCCCGCAAGTCGGTACTTCAAAACCATTGATCAACGACTATGGAAAGCGAAGAGCAACACAACAAAGAAAGGAATAAAAGAACAAGCCCACCTCCGCCCGTTATCCCCACCCCGAAGCTTCTTGAGGGATCGAGGGAAGGACGAACGGGAGTGAGGACTGAGTGAGAGACCTCAAAAGCTGAGGGTTGAGAACCGCCTTCAACCTGCACCAAGTTCAAAACCCCCGACTAAGGGTAGTCGGGGGTTTGGTCGTACCCCTACAACCCTGCAACGACAGCAAACACGCATGAAGC
>DDSL01000095.1:18811-19184 GCA_002343825.1 Chthonomonas sp. UBA2391 | reverse complement strand
GGCGCGGCCTTGGGCCGGGGCGGGTGTGATCTTCATCACCTCATGGCTGTGATCCGGCGGCCAGGGCTTCTTGGGATTGGGGCTTACCATATCCCCATGCGAGGCAAACAAAGCCTCAAACCAAGGAGCAACCAAGAAAATGATCAACATCAACAAAATCGCCACTCTCGCTATCGCCGCCATCGCACTCAGCGCCAGCAGCCAAGCCCACAACCCCTTCCAGCCCGAAGTCAAAACCCTCAAGATCGAGGCCAGCAACAACTGGATGGACGGATGGCTCAGCGCCGGGACCTATGACCAATACACCTGGACCGTCGATGCTGGAGACTGGAGCGTCAGCCTCGAGGGCAGCGGACCCGGAGCCGACTTCGAT
>DDSL01000095.1:0-18770 GCA_002343825.1 Chthonomonas sp. UBA2391 | reverse complement strand
GCTGATCGACTCTGATGAAGGCAGTAGCAACAGCGGATTCGCCAGCTTCTATGCCCACCACAACGGAGCCAAAGCCATCATCCGAATCAGCAACAACGGAGTCCGATCCGGAAGCTACTCCGCTCTCCTGGAGGCCTTCTGATCCAGATAAGAATTCGAACCTAGCGCAACAACAAAGAGCCCTGTCTCCAGACTCGAAGACAGGGCTCTTGATGCATTTCTCCCCGCAACTCACTGAGACTTGCGGTGTTCGCGGAGGAAGGCTGGGATCTCGAGGTCGGACTCGGCGTAGAGCTCGTCGGCCTTGGGGGCCTCGGCTCGGGAGGCCGGGGCTTCGTTCCAGACTCCCGGAACGGGGGCCGGAGTGCTCGGGGCCGGCATGGCGGTCGATGTGACCGAGCCAAGGGCCGAAGGCTCGGGCGAAGTCACCGGCGACGGCACGTCCACCAGAGCTCGATCCGGGGCCGGAGTCGCCGGCACGGGAGCCGGAGCCGGAGCCGGAGCCGGAGTCGAGCGATAGCTAACGGCCGGCCGGGGGGCGGGCTGCTCGCGGTCGGGGTCGAATCCGGTGGCCAGAACGGTGATTCGGACTTCGTCTTCCAGCTTCGGATCGACGACGAGACCGAAGAAGATGTTGGCGTCGTTCTCGTCGCTCAGCTGGCGAATGTAATCCATCGCCTCGGTGGCCTCGGTCAGCGTCAGGTCGTTGCCGCTGGTGATATTGATCAGCAAGCCCTTGGCGCCGTTGATCGTTTGCTCCAAAAGCGGGCTACTGGTGGCGCTTTGGGCAGCCTGAAGCGCGCGGAACTCGCCGATGCCATAGCCGATCCCCATCAGGGCCGGTCCGGCATCGCTCATCACGGCGCGGACATCGGCAAAATCGACGTTGATCTGGCCGGGGATCGTGATGATGTCGCTGATTCCCTGCACGCCTTGTCGCAGCACGTCATCGGCAACTCGGAAGGCGTCGATCATCGTCGTCCTCTTCTCCACCACGGCCATCAATCTGTCGTTCGGAATCGTGATCAGCGTATCGACTCGGCCCATCAGCGAATCGATCCCATTCTGGGCGAGTCGGGTGCGACGAGGACCTTCAAACCCGAACGGCTTGGTCACGACGGCCACCGCCAGCGCCCCCGCCTCTCGGCAGAGATCGGCGATGACAGGAGCAGCACCGGTACCCGTTCCACCGCCCATTCCGGCGGTGATAAAAACCATGTCGGCCCCTTCGATCAGGCGGCGAATGTCATTTTTGCTCTCTTCGGCTGCGCTCTTTCCGACCTCAGGATTTCCTCCGGCGCCAAGTCCCCGGGTCAGGTTGGTCCCCAGTTGGAGCTTGGTTGGCGCGAGGGCCTTATCCAG
Organism: Chthonomonas sp. UBA2391; assembly: GCA_002343825.1. Classification (GTDB taxonomy): domain Bacteria; phylum Armatimonadota; class Fimbriimonadia; order Fimbriimonadales; family Fimbriimonadaceae; genus UBA2391. The sequence continues at coordinate 17,408 of DDSL01000095.1, read as the reverse complement.
CACCTGGATATCGGTATTCATGGCGATGAATTCCACGCCTTGAATTCCGGCATCAATCATGCGATTGACGGCGTTTGAGCCGCCCCCGCCGACGCCGATCACTTTGATGACTGCGGTCGATCCGTTCATGGGTGTTACTGGGTCCAATCCTTAAAAAGGCAAGTTCTTCATTCTGCCCTAAGCGGGCTTATGCGCGCGCACCGAAGAGAGCTTTAAAGTTCCGAACGCGGTCGCGCCATCCCTCGATCTCTCCTGCCGCTTGCAGGTCATTGTTGGCTTCGGTCAGCGCGTAGGTTGCGAGCCCCACCGCGCCGGACCATTGGCCCGAGCTTGCGGCGATGGATTGAGGTCCACGCACCCTCGGCTTTCCGAGTCGCACTTGCAAAGTCTTGAGCACGAGGTCAAAGAGTTCGGGCGTTTTGCTGAGCCTCGATCCTCCTCCAGTCAAGATTGCTCCACCGGGGAGCAGGCCGAGGAGGCCGGTCTCTTCAATCTGATCCTTGACCATCGAAGCCAGCTCGCGCATGCGGCTTTCAATGATTTCGCAGAGTACCCGCCGGTCTAAATGCCGGGGTTCCACTTGTCCAATCTGCATGACACTGACCGAACTCAGTCCCTCGGACTCCCGCGCAAGAGCGACTCCATAATGAGTCTTGAGCCGCTCGCCTTCTTCCTGCGTCGCTTTTAGCAATTTACTCAGGTCACTTGACACATATCTAGATCCGATTGGTAAAACCGCGGTGAAAGCGATCGCCCCGCCCTGGAAGATCGCAACCGACGTGGTCTCGGCCCCGATGTCGATGGTAACGCAGCCGAGCTCACGCTCATTCGGAGAACTAACGGCCAAACCGCTGGCGAGGGCAATAGGGACCATTTGAGAGCATCGAAACCCAGCTTGACCGACAGCTTGCTCGGTCGCTTGGATTGCGGCCGACTCGCCGATCACGATATGGGTGACGACCTCCAGCCGACCTCCCTTCATCCCGAGCGGATCGGAGATCCCCCTTTCATCATCGACCACGAACTCGCGGGGGACGGCGAGGACCTGCTCTCGGCCGGGGTCGGTTTTGATCTGACGGCTGTGGTTGACCACCTGGAGGACGTCCTCGCGAGCGATGGCCCGGCCCCGCGGATAAAGCGGCACATACCCCTGGGCGTTGAGGCTTTCGAGCTGAAATCCTCCGAATCCGATCGTGATCTCACCGGGCAGAGGAACTCCGGCTTGGTCGCTGGCCTGCTGAACCACTTCCCGGATCACGGCGCCGGCGGCTTTGGGGTCACAGATCTCCCCTCGGTCGATCCCGGCCGAGCGTGCCTCACCGGTCCCTAAGACCTCTAGCTCTCCTGCATTTGTCCAACGAGCAACAAGGCATGATGCCTTGGTGGAACCCAAGTCTACAACGTATGTCATGTGGCGAAACGGTTAGTTCGCTTTGGCTTGCTGGTTGGGCGCAGATGCGGCCGCTTGGGCCTGGAGCGCTTCCTGGCGCTTCTTGAGCTGGGCATCCTGCCACTGTGTCAGCCAGTGTCGGCGAATCAGGCTTAGATTATTGAATATTCGCGTGCCAAAAATGAAGGCGCAGACGAGAAAAACGTTCGCCCCGATGCGATCTCCCAGCCATGCCAAGCCGGATGCGGCTAAGGTGTTGAACGCAAAACCGGATACAAACACATCGGTCCGGAATTTTCCTTCTTGACTACTGCGCATTGCACCAAAAAGGCTGTCCAGCCCGGCCAGACAGGCGACGGCGATGTAGATTCCGAATTCGCCCCGAAGAGGTTGGTTCACCAGAAAAGCAATCGCGGCTCCGAGAAGGAGACAGAGGATGGGGATCAGGATCACTTCGCTACCACCGCTTCACCGATCTTGAAGCCCGTCCGTCCCGTAAAGGCAGGCAGGTCCATCTTGCTGACTTGCTCAACCGTGATCATCCGCGGGTCCGTCTGGCGGATCTCGTCCCAGATTCCGCCCGGCATCTCGATCGAAGTCTTCAGTTGTTCCGAGTTGCCGATGGCCTGAATCACGACCGGGGTCCCGATCTTGTTGTCATCGACAAGGATCGTCGGTCCGACGCACCGGAAGCTCGTGCGGGCACTGACTCGGATTTTGTTGACAGCGATCGCCTCGGCACCGGCGGACCAAAGCTCGTTCACGACCTTGAGGACATCGCGGTCATGGATCACCAATTCGGTTGGGAGCATGGAATCAGTCCCTTCCGCGGGGCCATCCCTCAGGGTCACCATGATTCCTGGTCCCCGGACTTCGGTGAGTCCGGCAAAGAGCTTCAGTTCCTGCAAACTTTGGTTAAGCAATCGGCCGGCGCTCTCGTCTTTGCCGACCGCGTTTTGCAGCTTGGTCAGCTGGGCTTGTAGCCGGGCAATCTCTTCGGACTGTTGACGCACTTTGTCTTGTTGGTCGATGGTGCCGAGAGCCAGGCGCTCTCGCTGGTCGGCGTCGCGACTTCCAAATCGGGATTCGTTCGTGATCCACGCGGTCGAGATCATGTACCCAAGGATGATCGCGAAGACGCTCACCGCCGCGACTTGGGGGTTGAGGCTTACACGATGGGCAAATGGGTTCATCATCTCTTTGGGTTCTCGGGACCGCCACGGGGCACGATCACGGGCTGTTCGGGCGCGGAAAGGTTCAGGGCCGCGACTTCCTGGAGCAGGGCTGGTCTCCGCTCGAGGGCTTTTCGCAACTGGTCCACCTTCTCTTTATATCGGTCGGTTGTTCCGAGCAGGACTGGAGCGTCAACTCCCTCTGCCCGTAAGGATACTTTGTTCTCACGATCGAGCACTATTTTCCACGCCAATACGGGGACCTTTGTCGCGAGTTCAACGGCGAGTCCCGCGACTTGGCGGCCGTCCCACTCTCCCACCAAGCTCAGGCTGGGTTTGGTGGCATCAATTGGCAGGACCACCTCGGGGAGTTTGGCGTCTGCGGCGGGGTCCAAGTAGAGCTCACCCCGAGCGTCCAAAGCCAGGTTGGTGCCCCGGGGTCCACGCGCCACGGGCTCGCGCAACTGAAGCGTTAGCACCGCCCGGCCAAAGAGGTTTTGTTGCCAAGCCGCCTTGAGGATCGACTCGTCGGCGAGCACTTTTTCGATGAGTCGTTGCGAATCGTGCTGCCAAGCCGGGATCTTGCGGATCTCCTCGATCAAGGTTCTCAATCGAGCTTCTTGATCGGGGCGCGCCCCTTCGATCCTCACCTTGCGGAGTTGGGTCACCGGACTCAGCCAGAGCCCGAGCAGAACTTGAAGGACGGCAAAAAGCCAGAGCCAACCAGCCCATTGGACCTTGTATCGCCGAGTCGGTCTACCGGTTCGCGCCATGGCGACGGATCGCGTCCTCCAAGATCCAGACACAGAGATCGTCGTAGGGGATGCCCGCGGTCTCCGCGCTCTTCGGCAGAAGTGACGTCACGGTCATGCCCGGCAAGGTGTTCGTTTCGAGGATCACCGGCCCTCGGTCGGTGACGATCATGTCCGTCCGCGTTGCGCCCGCGCAACCCAAAGCGCGGTGGGCCGAGAGCGCAAGCTCCCCGACCTGGGCCAGAACCTCCGGCGAAAGCCGGGCCGGGCAGATTTCTTCGGTCGCGCCGGGGATGTACTTGTTCGCAAAGTCATATTGACCGCTCTTGGGGGCGATCTCGACGGCCGGAAGGGCGAGGTCTCCTAGTACGGGCACGCTGATCTCCATCCCGACGAGCCATTCCTCGATCAGACAAGCCGAGTCATAGGCCAACGCCTTCTCCACCGCTGCCGGCAGCTGGGCTACGTCCTCAACGAAGGTCAAACCAATGGTCGATCCCTGTTCGTTCGGCTTCACGACCACCCGAGTCAGAGGACCTAGGTCGGGCAACGGTTCGCCGGGGCGGACAAGCCAACCCTGCGGCACCGGCAAGCCACGGGCGCCGAGGATCTGCTTGGTCAGGCCCTTGTCCATCGCGATCGCACTGGCCTGCACGCCACTTCCGCTGTACGGGATCCCCAAAATCTCGAAGAGGCCCTGGGTAGCGCCATCTTCGTCCTTGACTCCATGCACGGCAAGGACGGCCGCATCGGGGCGGGGTGGGAGTTTTTTGCGACCCGAGAGCAAAAGATCGACGACATCAACCTCGCGTACGTTGTAGCCTTTGCGACGCAGCGCGGCCGCCATCGACCGCCCGCTGTGGAGCGACACTTCCCTCTCCGCACTCTGACCACCAAGCACCACCCAGACATCCTTAGTCTCGCCGCGGTCAAGGCCCGCCAGGATCCCCGGGACACAGTCGGCGATGTTTCCTGCTCCCATGATCAAGACCACGTCAGTTGGCTCGACCCAGGCAGGCAGGTCCAGAGCCAGACGATGGCGGCTGGGAACGTATCGGTGGGGGACCGTCAGTCCCTCGGCGATTCGGGCCGCACTGATTCCTGGGATAGGATCCTCGCGAGCGGGATAGATGTCGGTCAAAACGGCAAAATCAGCTTCGTTTAACTCCGCCGTGAACTCGCCAAGGAAATCCCGGGTTCGTGAATAGAGATGCGGCTGAAATACTGCGACCACCCTCCGCCCCGGATAGGTCTGCCTCACCGCCGCGATGCTGGCTCGGATCTCGGTCGGGTGATGGGCGTAGTCATCAATGACGACTGGATCCTGGGATCGGACGACTTCCAGTCGGCGCGGGATCCCTCTGAAGCTGGCCAAGGCCTCAACAAACGGGATCCCAATGCTTTCTGCGACTGCAACTGCGGCCCCCGCGTTTTCGCGCTGGTGGTCCCCGATCACCCCGATAGGTCCCGAATAGGGTTCGTACTCGACCGGGGAGTCGACTTCGGCCATGGTGGAATTCGTCCGGATGTTAGCAAAAGCAGCCGCGGCGGGCTGGCGGGCCGAAACCAACACTCGCTCCGCCCGGGCCAAGAACCGACCGACCGCCTCTTGAAGATGCGCGTAGCTGCCGTGGTAATCCAAGTGATCGGGCTCAAGGTTGGTCAGAACCGCGATCTTCGGACTCAAATCCCGGAGCGCGTCATACGCTTCGCAAGCCTCAACCACCGCCCACTTCCCCCGGCCGAGATTCATGTTGAGCGTCTCCGGACTCTGCTCCACGCCGATCAAAACCAGGGGATCCAGTCCCGCGTGTTGCAGGACGGCACCGATCATCGCCGTGGTCGAGCTTTTGCCGTGGGAGCCCGTCACCCCGATCACGTCGTGGTTGCGGAGAGCCCAGCCGAGCACTTGGCTCCGGCGATAGAGGAGTCCACCATGACCCACGACCCCGGGGGTTGAATCGAGGTCAATGGCATCGGTCACGACCAAGGCGTCGCGATCCGAAGGGTTCAGGTCCGTGGAGATCTCGACCCCGAGGGCGCGCAAAGTCTCCATCATCGGGGTCTCGCTTGCGTCCGTCCCGCGCACCGTGTAACCCTCTCGCTTGAGCAGCGCGGCTAGGCTGGCCATCCCGACCCCACCAATCCCGGCGAAGAAGAAGGAGGTTACGCCTTCCAAGAAGTCGACCTTGGAGAAGCGCGTCTCGACCTCGGCCATGGTCCTCATCGGGCGGCTCCCTCTTGAACCAGATCCGCTATGCGGCCGACCGCGTCGGGGATGTCCCAAGCTTCCAGAGCCGCGCGCGCCGAAGCTTGGCGATCCGCCTCTCCCAGCCAGCTCAAGACCCGAGCCTCCAGCGCCGCAGGAGTCAGTTCCTTTTCTTCGAGCAAAACCGCCGCGCCGATCGACTCGAATTCCAGGGCGTTCAGCCGCTGGTGGTCGGCAAAGGCGGCGGGATACGGAACGAGAATGGCGGGCTTGCGCATGGCGGCGAGTTCTGCAAGCGTACCGGCTCCGGACCGACAGACCGCGATCTCGCAACCGAACATCGCGCTCGCCATTTCCTCCGCCTGCAGAAACGCGCGAAGCTCGTATCCGCTGGTAAGCCCCAGCCGAGCCAAGCTCTCGGTCATCCCCGGAAAGTGCTTAGTCCCGGTCACGTGGAGCCACTGGACCGTTTGCCCCGCCATCCGCACGGCGGTTGCGAGCGCGGCCTCGTTGATCGCTTGGGCGCCTTGAGAGCCTCCCATGACGAGCAGAATCGGCCCCGCGTCCCCCAGTTGTTGGGCTAAACCAAACCCAACTTGGCCGCTACGGAACTCACTCCGAACCGGCATCCCCGTCCGGACGACGCGGGCCTCTGGGAAATGCTCGGCCCCACTTCGAAAGGTCGTGGCGACCGCCGCGGCCGACTTCGAGAGGATCCGGTTGGTGCGCCCAGGAACGACGTTTTGTTCGTGCAGAACAAAGGGGACCCCGAGCGAGCTGGCCGCACTCACGACCGGGGCCGAGGCATAGCCACCGGTGCTGAAGACAGCGTCTGGCCGGGTCTGGCTGAGATGCCGACGGGCCATGATCCGGGCCCGGGCCAGATTGATGGCTCCGCGCCAACCTCTCAACGAGGTCAATCGATAAAGAGGCTCACTCGGAAAGCCCGTGAAACCCACCCCTGCCTTGGCACACGCGGCTGACTCTTGCCCGCGCAGCGATCCGACATAAGCGACCTCGCAGCCCCGGCGCCTTAGCTCGAGCGCGACCTCAAGCGCCGGATAGACGTGACCGCCGGTGCCGCCACCCGTAACGACGACCTTCAACCGCGGTCTCCTTGGCGGGCAACTCCATTGCCGCCGACTGACAAATTCCCAAAGCGAGCCATAAGATCAAAAGACTGGATCCCCCCGAACTAAAGAACGGGAAAGGGATCCCGATTGGGGGCAGGGTTCCGTTGGCGACCATCACGTTGACCGTGCATTGAACCGTCAACCACGAGGCCACCCCGAGCAAAACGTAGCGTGCGAACGGGTCTTGGGTGTACCGGCTGAGCGCGATTAGCCGCCAAACCACCAAAGCCACCAGCCCTACCGCAACCAGAGCGCCGATCAGACCAAACTCCTCGGCCACCGTCGCCATGATGTAATCGGTCGTCGCGGCGGGCAAGTAGTGCTTGGCTCGACCATTCCCTAGCCCTACCCCGGTAAGGCCCCCGTCGGCCATCCCAAGTTCGGCCCAAGTCGATTGGTAGCCCTGATCGCTCGCCACCCCCGATTCCCAACGGGCGCCGTGACTGGTAATGCGCTCCATCCGGTACGGTTCGAGCTTCGCGAGCGTCGTCACTCCGACCAAACCCGTGACCGCCAAGAGGGCCATCGACTTGGCGCTGACGCCCCCCATCCACATCATCAAAAGAGCCGTGGAGAGGATGATCGCGGCTCCGCCGAGGTCTGGCTCCCTCTCGATCTTGAGCACGATGAAAAGGACCACAAAGAGTGGCCAGGCCCGGACCAACTTCGGAAAAACGACCCGGTCGATCCAATCGGCCCAGTGGCGGACCTTCGGCTGAACGAACGGCTTGCGAACCGAGAAGACCGCGGCAAGATAAAGAATCACCGCGATCTTTGCAAACTCGCTGGGTTGAAAATCCACCGAGCCGAACGATATCCAGCTGGTCGCGCCACCGCGTGTCGTCGCCACCCCAGGGATCAAGAGAAAGAGCAACAACCCGATCGAGACGAGCAGGAATGGCCTCGCCAGCTTCTTCCAGGCACTGATCGGCAAGACCGCTGCGAAGGCGCCGGCAACGAGGGAAACGGCGGTCGCCAAGAGTTGAACATAGAACTCCCGGGGAATCTCCCCCTTGTTGCGGACGATGCTCTGCGCGTACCCCGCATCCCAGATCGCAAAGACGCCCAAGATCGTCGCCGTGATGGTCACGAGGAACAGGATCGGATCGGTCGAAAGCGAAAGCCGTCGCCAGAAAGCCGCGATCATGCGAGCCACTCCTTGACCATCGCCTCGAAGGCCTCGCCGCGCTCCCGAAAATTCGCATACGGCTCTGCGCTCGCGCAACCCGGCGCCAGCATTACGGTGTCACCCTGCCCGGCAAGCTTTGCAGCATGAGAAAACGCCTCGTCCAAGGAGGCAAACTTGGGTTCGCCAGGACGCCCGACTGCTTCGGCAAGGGCATCGGCGTGATCGCTGAAGAAAACGACTCGGTCGGGAGAATCCGCGAAGAATTCGCGTACCGATCCAAAGTCGAGTCCCTTCATCAAGCCCCCCATCAAGAGCACCTTTCGACCCGGGATCGCCTTGGCACTCGCTAGGACGGCCCCCGGATTGGTGCACATCGAGTTATTGACGAACTGGACCCCGTTTTTGGAGCCAAGAAGTCTCATCCGGTGATCCAATCCCGGCATCTGCTGGACCGCGGCGATCATCCGTGCGTGAGCCTCTCGATCTTCCGACCGCAAGATCGCTTGCGCCATCGCCAAGGCAACCATGGCGTTGCTGCGCTGATGAGAGCCGACGACCTGGAACTCCTTGAGAGCCCCCTCGACGGATCCAATCCCGACCGCCTGATCGCTGAACCAGACTCCTTCCGGATCCGGCACGGCCACCAGGCGTGCCGCCGTCTGCAACAATTCACGGGGAACACTGGGCTCCGCTGCATTCCAAATGACGACATCGGCGGGGGTCATCCTGGCGATCAGCCGGAGCTTCGTGGCGCGATAATCCTCAAAGCTCGGGTGGCGATCCAGATGATCCGGAGTGACATTCAAGATTGAGGCGACTTTGGGTCGAAGTTCCTCCACCCATTCCAGCTGAAAGCTGCTGATCTCGGCCACCAGAACCTCGTCCCATGCAGCCACTTCAGCCGCCTCGGTCAGGGTCCTCTCCGGAAAGCCCGATCCACTGATGTTGCCGCAGAGGTGCGCCTCCACCCCCGCCGCCTTGAGGGCCAGCCAGGTCATCACGGTCGTCGTGCTCTTTCCGTTCGTCCCTGTGATGGCCACGATCGGAGCTTGGGCGATGCGAAAGGCAAACTCGACTTCGCTCCAAACCGGAATGCCGTGGGAGGTCGCATCGAGGAGCGCCGGGTGGGTGCGCCGGAACCCAGGACTGGGGACGAAGAGGTCGCAATCCTCCGGACTGAGTCGGCCATGCCAACCAGTCAGAACCTCGACCCCAAGCCCGGAAAGCCGCTCCACGGTGTCGAGTGCTTTGGGAGTCTCGGCGGATTTCTCATCCAAAAGGCTGACCTTGGCTCCGCGTCGAACCGCCGCTTCGGTGACGGCGATACCGGAGCGGCCCATCCCCGCAACGGCCACACGGCGCCCGGCGAGGCTCACCGGAGTCGGCCCCCAAGGAGCAATAGCCAACCGGTTGCCAGCGCCGAACACACTGTCTGGGTAAGCAAGAACATCCAGACGACCCGGGTCTCGGGCCAACCGGCATCTTGGAAGGCGTGGTGAATCGGAGTCTTGGGAAAGACCCGCTTGCCCCTCAGCTTCACACTGGCGATCTGGATCGGGACGGGGACCAGTTCGGCGATCAGCACCAGCGCCAGAACAAAGAGCGGAAGGACATAAAGGCCCCAGTGCAAGTGGATCGACCGCACGGGGATCTCCACGAAGGTGTAACCGATAAGAGCCCCGATGGGAAGCGAGCCCACATCACCCATAAAGACCCGGGCCGGGGGTGCATTGTAGAAAAGGAACGGGATCATCGCCCCCGCGAGGGCGGCCATCAGGCTCGGGGTGAAGGAGCGGAGCCCGCTGAGGTCGCTAAAGATCGCCAACGGGATGACGATGAGAATCGCCAAGGTCCCGGCCAGGGCGTCCATCCCATCGGCAAAGTTGTAGGCGTTGCTGAAAAAGAGGACGAAGAACAGAACCAAGCCGATGATCGTCCAGTTATCGGTTCCGATCCGGGCGATAAGGATGGTGCCGAGGATCTGCATCCCGAGTTTTTGCTTCCAACCCAATCCCCGTTTTCCCTTCGCCATTCGGGGCACGACGAAGTCATCGACAAACCCGATGATGGCAAAAAGCGCCACCAGCAGAATCGGGACAATGGCCTTTTGCCCCTGTACCACAAGCGCCGAAACCAAGAACCCCGCGATGATGATCAGCCCCCCCATGGTCGGGGTCCCCTGCTTGTGGGCATGCTCTTGCACGTGCGCACTGATCGTCTGTTGAGATTTCAGCCGGATCAATGTCCGCAGGATCCACGGAGCCAGGAACCCCGAGACCACCAGCGCGATCACAAACGACAGTCCAACCGGATACTCTTCGATCATAAATCCTCCAGCGCTCGTTCGAGGCCGAGAGCCCGGCTCCCCTTGATGAGCACCGCGTCCCCGGCCTCCAGCCCCTTTAGCCACTGAGTGACCTGTGCCAGGTCGTCGGTCCACTCGGCTTGGCTCGATGGGAACCCGAGCCCTACGGCCTCCTCCATCATGATCCGGGCTTGGTCGCCAAAGAACAAGACCTGGTCCGGTGCTGTTGCGGCCACCGCCTTGCCCACCAGTCGGTGGCCGATTTCGCTAAAGTCACCGAGTTCCTTCATCTCTCCCAAAACTGCGACCCGGCGCCCTTTAGAGGGAGCTTCCGCCAAGGTTCTTAGGGCGGCCGCCGTGCTATCCGGGCTCGCGTTGTAGTTGTCTAGGGCCAAAGTCAATCCGCCGCGCTCCAGGATCTCCATCCGCATCGGCGGGAGTTGGGCGGTGCAAAGAGCCTGGGCTGCGGGATCGACGGGGACCCCCGCCAGGTGGGCGACCAGAATTCCCGCCGCCGCATTCAGGGCCTGGTGCTTGCCAATCGTGGCCAGTTCAGCCCGCCACGGGGTGCCAAAAATCTCTCCGATGACTTCGCTTCGCTGCCAGTCCAGAGCCCGATACCCGATCACCCGGCAGTCGGCGTCGGTGGTGGTGCCAAAAGTCGAAACCGAGACCGAGCTCTGAGTTCGAAACTGCGGTGTAAAGTCGTCCTCGGCCCAGAGGACCAGATGGCCGCCGGGGCGGATGTGGGGGATGATCTCGCCCTTTGCTCGGGCGATCCCTTCCCTAGAACCAACCATCTCGATGTGCGCCGTCCCGATCATCGTGATCAGTCCGATTGTGGGCTGCGTGAACCGGGCAAGATGGTCGATCTGGTTAAAGCCACGCATCGCCAGCTCGGCGACCACAACCTCGTGGCCGACGGCATCCTGCCAAAGGAGCGGAGCCGTGTATTCTGTGTTGCGGTTACCGGGAGACTTGAGAACCCCAAGCCCTGCCCCAAGCGCAGCCGCGGTGAACTCTTTGGCGCTGGTTTTTCCGTTGCTCCCGGTGATCCCAACCACGGTTCCTGTGAACTCTTCTCGCAAACTGCGGGCAAACGTTGCCAGTGCCCCAACCAGGTTCGGTACCAGCAGATGGGGTCCTTCAACCGGGCGCTCGCAGACAGCCGCCACCGCCCCCGCCGCGAGGGCGTCGCCGACGTACTGGTGCCCATCGACATTTGCCCCCCGAATCGCCAGAAAAACTTGCCCAGCCTGAACTTCGCGGTTATCGAGGGCGAAGCCGGTAAAGACCGTCTCGGCCAAGGCGCCGCCTCGAAGCTCCGCTCCCATCCGCCTCGCCAATTCCCCCAGAGTCTTCTTCATCGCAGGGCCTCCAGCGCGCAGGCGGTATCACTGAAGGGCAGTTTCTCGTGGCCAACGATCTGGTACTCCTCGTGGCCTTTGCCAGCCAAAACCACCGCATCGCCCGGCTGGGCTAGCTGGATTGCCCGGCGGATGGCAACTTCGCGGTCGAGGTGCCGTTCATAGCGGGCTTCGGGTCCGAGGGGACTGACCATTTCGCTCAAGATTTTGGCTGGATCCTCGGTCCTCGGATTGTCACTCGTAAAAATGCAGAGGTCGCTCCTCTCCAACGCGGCACGTGCCATCAAAGGACGTTTGCTCGGATCGCGGTCGCCGCCGCACCCCACCACCGTGATGACTCGGGCAGGGTTGGCATCGCGAACCGCGTCGAGCAACTTCTCAAGCGCATCGGGCGTATGGGCGTAGTCCACCATCACGACGATCCCCCTTGAGTTCGGCAGGGTCTGGAACCGCCCAGGGACGGGTTCCGCTTGACTCAGACCCCGGGCGATCTCCGCATCAGGCAGCCCATAGCCCTGCAGGATCGCCGCCGCACAGGCCAGGTTCTGGGCGTTAAATCGGCCTCCCAAGGAAGATTGAAACTGGATGCCGCCATGGGTTCGGGCGACGATACGGTCCAAATAGACTTCCTCCACCAGAAGGTCAGAATCCGCCCCGGGGCCGCCGTAGGTCAAGACTGGACCAGGAAGGTGCTGCGACCACTCTTCGGCAAGCGGGTCGGCCAGTGGGAGGACCGAGAGAGGCATCGCTCTCGAAGCGGCCACGACTTCCGTAAAGAGAAGCTCCTTCGCCGCCGCGTAGCGCTCCATCGTGCGGTGATAATCGAGGTGATCCAGGCTGATATGGGTGAAAGCTGTGAGGGCAAACGAGACCCCCGCGACCCGCCGCTGAACCAAGGCATGGCTGGAAACCTCCATCGCCAAAACCGAGCAGCCTGCCTCGCGCGCGCTGACCAAGGTCTGCCAGATCCCGCAGGGCGTCGGGGTCGTGTTCTCCCCTTCTCTCCGCCCTGATCCGAGGTCGAAACCGAGGGTCCCCAGATATCCGGCCGGGACTCCGACGGCCCTTAGAGCCTGGGCCACGATCCAAGCCGTCGTGGTCTTTCCGTTAGTCCCCGTAATCCCGATCACTCTGACTTCTTGACTCGGGTCGCCGTAGAGCTCCCGGCAAATCCGCCCCAAGGCGGTGTTGTAGGCGGCCCCATTCGAAGGGAGCAAACGGGCCGGCAATCCAAGCGCCACCGCGTGGTCAAAGCTTTCTGGATCGGGCACGAGCGCAATCTCGGCTCCCCCCATCAGAGCCTGGCCCAGGTAGGTGGAGGGAGGAGTGCGGCCGCTTGGCATCGCGACAAAACCCGAACCTGGTAGAACGGTCCGGCTATCGTCTGTCAGGCTCGAGATGATTCCCGAACCGCTCTTGGCAAGGACCGGAAGGCCCGCCGCGGCGAGAAGCTCATCAACGTCGCGCATGGGCTTTGCGTTCGGGACTGATCCTCATCGTCCGGATCAGGTCAAGGGCGACCGCGCGGAAAACGGGACCGGCGACCTGAGATCCGTAGTACTGCGAACCCTTTGGATTATCAACCATCACGAGGATGACGGCTTGCGGATCGTTTGCAGGAACGTAGCCCACGAAGCTCGAAACGTAACCCTGACCCGAACCAATCTTTTGGGCCGTGCCGGTCTTTCCGGCCAACCGATACCCGTCGATTCGGAGCGATTTCCCCGTTCCCCGGTCGCTGCCGATCACTGCCTCCATCAGCTCCATCACCTCTTCGGCGACGGGCTCAGAAAACACGCGAGCCGCCACTTCCGGCTTCCGTTCCAGTTCCCCGATGCGCTTGATCAGGCGGGGTTTCATCCGGACTCCTCCATTGGCAAGCGTCGAATAGGCCGAAATCAGGGCCACCGGAGTGCAGCTGATCGATTGTCCAAATCCGACGTTCGCGACCTGCTGCTGCTTAGCCCATTCGCCAAAGTTGAACTGACCGGCGACGTCCGTCCCCTTGGGAACCCCGATCCCGGTCGGCTTCAAGAGACCCAGCTTGTCGAGGTTTTCGATCATCTTGTCCCGGCCGACCATCAGGGCCCACTTGGCTGCGCTGACGTTACAACTCTTGGCGATCGCCATCTCGGGGTCCAGAGGCCCGTGAGCCCGTCCCCCGCCATGGGCGTCGCACCGCACGCGATAGCCTCGCCCAAAGTGAAAGGTCCCGTCGCACTGGATGACGGTATTCCGGGTGATGTCCCCGGTCTCCATCGCCTCGGCCATGGTCAAAATCTTGAAGGTCGAACCAGGCTCGAAAACCATGGAGTAGTTGGGGTTATATCCCGAGATTGACTTGGTCGGATCGGGCGTGACCTCCGGCCAAGACGCCATCGCCAGCAGATCCCCGGTCTTGGGATCCATCACCAGCGCGACCCCCCGGTCGGCCTTGTGCGCCTCGACCGACCGCTGGAGGTGGACCGTGGCACTGGCCTGTAAATCGGCATCCAAAGTGAGGACAATCTCCTTGCCGTCTTCCCGACTGTAGGAGTCAGACTCCATCCGGCCGGGGAGGTAGGCACCATAGCGGTCGGTGACCCCTCGGCGCATGCCCTTCCGGCCCGCGAGATCCTCATCAAGAGCCTGTTCAAGCCCCCCGCTGGGCTTGCCGTCGACGATGTTGCCGAGAATGGATGCCACGGCAGGCCCTAGCGGGTACATCCGGCGAGACACGGGGTCGAGGCTCACTCCGTCAGCGCCCCATCGCTTTTGCACCTGCCGAACGCGATTCACTTCTTCGGTGCCCAGGCTTTGGGACCAACTCGGTCGCTTGACGCTGGATTCCACCGCAGCTTGGATCTCCGCCGCCGGAATTCCCGACGCTTGGCCAAGATCGGCAAAAAATCCAGGCGACCGGGGAACAGCCTCCTTTGAGAGGCTCAGACGATACTCGTCACGGGATTGAGCCAACACCTGGCCATCGCGACTCACGATTGAACCCCGCCGGGGGAGGTCCGCCCTCTTGTCAATCCCCCGACCGGCTTTTTCGGCCTTTGCAAAGGTCTGATCCGCCCGGAAAACTTGGCGGTCCGCCTGCGAAAGCGCGGCCGTCAGAAAGGCTGCGCCGACAAAGACGCCGAGATGAGCAGTGGGTCTACCCTTACCGATTGAACGCGACACGCATGGACTCCTCGCCCAAGGACTCCACCGGAGCCAGGGATTCAAACCCCCGTGCCAATGCCCACTGGTCCACTGAGCGCATGGAAGAAAGACGGGCGACCTCTTCTCGAAGCCGCGCGACTTCAAGGCGAACTTGCCGCTGAGACTCGCTCGACCGAAGACCTTCTCGTCGAGCGGCCTCAAGCCGAGTTTGGGCCATCAACGTCGAAGTCTGATAAGCCGCAAATCCCAAAACAATGGCCATGACGACCGGGGCCCAGACCCAGGAGTTCGCTGGACGCCGCCGGGCCCGGGTCGGGGTCGAGCGACGAGGAGCCGAAGCCACGGCCGGACGAGTCCGAGCGACCTTCCGCGGAGCGGTCCGGGTGCGGGGACGAGGGGTTTCTTCCTTGATGAGCGTCTTCATGATGTTTTCCTGAGGGCGCGCAGTTTTGCGCTTCGGCTCTTGGGGTTCCGGGCAATTTCCGTATCGCTCGGCACCAGGGGCTTGCGGGTCAATTCTTCGTATTCGCCGCTTTGGGCGAGGGCTCGAAAGGCGTGCTTGACGGCGCGATCTTCGCCGCTGTGATAGCTCAACACGACCATTCTTCCGTTGGGAGCGAGCTCGTGCGCGATCTCCGTGATCGCCTCTTCCAGTCCGTCCAACTCCTCATTGATCCAGATCCGGATCGCCTGAAAGCTGCGGGTGGCCGGGTGGAGCCGCTTGTCTCTCATTGCCGGCGGGACCGCCGCCTCGATGCAATTCACCAAGTCGGCCGTGGTCCGCAGCGGGTTCAGCTTGCGGCGGTCGACGATGACCTGCGCGATGCGCCGAGCCCACCGTTCGTCTCCGAACTCCTTCAGAACGCGTTCGATTTCGGCGGCCGTGGCCCGATTGAGCCAAGCCGAAGCTGGCTCGCCCTTCTCGCGGTCCATCCGCATGTCGAGGGGCGCTTCGGATCGGAAGCTGATCCCGCGCTCGGGGTCCTCGATCTGGGCATTATTGAGCCCAAGATCGAGAAGGACCCCATCGAGTGACTGTGGTCCAACAGACTCGCGTGCATGGAGGGGTAAATCGCGATAATCGCAGCGCTTGAGATGGACCTCGACGCCGGCCTCGCTCAGCCGCTCTCGGGCGATCGCCAGCATTTGGGCGTCCCAATCGCAGGCAACGAGTCGACCTCTTGGCTGGATGTGCGCCACCGCCGCGAGGGCGTGACCGGCCAGACCAAGAGTTCCGTCGGCAAAGGTGGCACCTGGCGAGAGGTCGAGATACTCCATCACCTCTTCCAGCATCACCGGGATATGCTCGGCGATGCCACACCTCCCATCAAGACTTTAAGAAGCTGTTGGCCGGCGTCCTGGTTGGTTTGCCGGTGCAGGGACACCGCCGATCGAAGCCCTTCGTAGGCTTGCCGCATCTCGATGCGCCGTCGGCCGCCGTAGGTCTCTCCCTCTTCGGTGTAGCGTTCAAACTCTTCGAGCGACCAGATCTCCAGCTTCTCGATCATCCCGAAGATGACGAGTTCCCCGCGGAGCCGGGCTTTCTCTCGGATCTTGGTCGGCACCACGATGCGACCCTGGGCGTCGGCCTTCAGGTCGCTTTCAGCATCGGCAAGCACAAGACGCAGGTAATGATCTCGATCAGGGTTGGCGATGGGAAGATCGGCAAATTCGCCGTACCACTTCTCCCATCCGTCGTCGGAGAACACCACGACTTGGCTCATCTCGCCCAGGACCATCATGGGGTTTTCGCCGAGGGCGGAGAGCTTGGAGCGACTGATCTGGATGCGACCGCGATCATCGATGGAGGCTTTATCTCGCCCCACCAATCGGCCCATCACGTTGGTCTTGGTCGGCTCCACGGTGAATTCTCTGCGGGGAATGAATAGGGAAAGCCGGACTTGGACCATCCTAGTCCGCCGGCTTTCCAGAAAGTCGTTGTCAGGGATCCCCGCCCTAACCCCGGTCTCGCCTTCACCCTCATGGCTTCGGTATCAACAGGGATATGTTATCCGACTATCGGCGGATTTCCAAGGAAATTTATGGGCAGAATATGGGAAAGAGAGAAATTGCATCGGAAGTACACTAGGACAAGTAGACAGAAAGGGACTCAGATGCTTCATCTGGGCAATGCTTGGGGCGAAGCTCCAGGACTAGACTACGCTCAAATTGAGGCATCCAACCCCTCTTTCCAATAAGTTTCCCTATTTTGGAGCGGTATGGCCGATACTGAAGTCGGCCATTGGGTCGGCCTCGAAGTCGGCCCATGTCACCGAGTCCACCCGGCCCGGTCCCAGATAGAGCAGATGCATCAGCTCTTCGACCGCAGCGGAGTCCGTGTGTTGAGCCACCACCCGGACGCTACCGTCTTCGACATTGCAGACCATGCCGACGATCCCGCGCTCTTCGGCCTTCCTCCGGACGTAGGCGCGGAAACCGACGTTTTGGACTTTTCCCCGGACGGTGGCTTGCTTGGTGATCATTTTGGGTTGAGAACCTGGATCTCGGGCTTCCATTCGAGTTTCGCCATCCAGTCGAGGTAATCCTGCGGCTGAACCTGGGCCAGGGGTTTGCCGATCAGGGAGACCAGCAGGGCTTCCATGACGTTGGTGGCAAAGGTCTCTCCCTGAAAGACCGGCGTGGTCGTGATGAGCCGATGGACCCCGGCCGAGCGGAGCCAGTCGATGTTCTGCTTACGAACACTCTGCGTCAGGATGGTCTTGCCGTCGAGCCGGTCGGGGGCATAGCGATAGATAAAGAGGCTGTCCCCGGCGATGACGTCGGCCCACTCGAACATCCTGCCG
>DDSL01000092.1 GCA_002343825.1 Chthonomonas sp. UBA2391 | reverse complement strand
CTCCCACTCTTGCGACAAGAGCTGCAGTTCGCGGGTCTCGTCACCGTCCTCGTCGGTCATCGTGATGTACCGATATTCTTGGCCGGTCTTGGCGTCGCGATAATCGACTTCGGTATCGGGGCGGAAGATCGGTCGTCGAATTCGGACCTTGACCGGATCGTTCAGGCCAAATCCGCGCTCAACGGCGGGGGCTTCCATCAAGAATCGGACTTCGTCCGGATTGGCGAAAACGGTCGGCGCCGGGAACGCCTCAGGGTTCTCGCGGTGTCGATCTTCGGCATCTTGCAGACGCTTTCGGGCGGCGTGGCTCACGAAGGTCAGCGCGTAGGCCCCAAGAACGATGTCTTGGATCGGCGAACACGTCGGCTTTCCGTCTGCCGGCGAGAAGAGGTTCTGGCTGCTGAGCATCAGAATCCGGGCTTCGGCCTGGGCTTCGGTGCTGAGCGGAACGTGGACGGCCATCTGGNNCTGGTCACCGTCGAAGTCAGCGTTATAGGCGTGACAAACGAGCGGGTGAACCTGGATGGCTTTTCCTTCAACGAGGATCGGCTCGAAGGCCTGAATCCCGAGTCGGTGAAGCGTTGGGGCGCGGTTCAGCAAGACCGGATGCTCCTTGATGACCTCTTCCAATCCGTCCCAAACAGCCGGGTGCATTCGGTCGATCATCCGCTTGGCGGTCTTGATGTTCTGGGTGATCTTTCGCTCGACCAGCGTCTTCATGACGAAGGGTTTGAAGAGTTCGAGGGCCATCTCCTTCGGCAGACCGCATTGGTGAAGCTTGAGGTGAGGACCGACGACGATAACCGATCGACCGGAGTAGTCCACCCGCTTACCGAGCAGGTTCTTTCGGAACCGACCTTCCTTACCCTTGAGCATGTCGCTGAGGGACTTGAGCGGGCGCTGGTTGCTGCCGACAACGGGTCGCGAGCGGCGCCCGTTATCGATCAAGGCATCGACCGCTTCTTGCAGAAGTCGCTTTTCGTGGTTCACGATCGACTCCGGCGCTTGGATCTCCATGATCTTCTTCAGGCGGTTATTGCGGTTGATGATTCGGCGGTAGAGATCGTTCAGGTCCGACGTCGCAAAACGTCCGCCATCGAGCTGGACCATCGGGCGCAGTTCGGGCGAAATGACGGGCACGACGTCGAGGATCATCCACTCGGGGCGGCTCTTGCTGCTGATGAGCGCGTCCATGAGTTCCAGTCGCTTGATCGCACGGAGGCGGCGTTGACTAGTGGTGATGACGATTTCTTGGCGAAGCTCGCGGCTGAGGCGCTCGAGGTCGACTCGCTTAAGGAGTTCCTTGACGGCTTCGGCCCCGATGTTGGCTCGGACGAGGTCGCCCAGGTCCATCTTGAGGCGGCGTCCGACGCGGTCGAGCATTTTGCTGATGGCTCGCCACTTGTCCTCATCGATCAACTGGTGAAGTTCCAGCTTGCTGAGCATTTCGACGGCGATATCGAGATCCTTCAACCGGTCATCGGCGTCGCGGTATTCGGCTCGAATCCGGTCGAAATTGGCCTTCATCCGTTCGCGCACAAAGGACTCATCCATGTACTCGTCGGGGTTGTTGCGCATCTCGGTCGTCAGTCGATCCAGCGACTCGATTTCGAGTTGGCGCATCTCCTCTTGGATGGCAAGCTTTTCGTTCTCGACCGTCTGCCGGATCTGCGGCATGATCTCACCAATCTTCTCGTTCTCAAGGTCGATGACGATGAAGCTAGCGAAGTAGATGACCTTTTCGAGGTTGCGCGGACTGATATCGAGGATCAGCGAGAGTGGGCTCGGCACTCCCTTGAGGTACCAAATGTGGCAGACCGGAGCGGCCAGCTCGACGATCGCCATCCGCTCGCGTCGGACCTTGCTTCGGGTGACTTCCACGCCGCAGCGCTCGCAGATGATGCCCTTGTACTTGATCTTCTTGTAGCGTCCACAGGCGCATTCCCAGTCCTTGACCGGACCAAAGATGCGCTCGCAGAAGAGACCGTCTCGTTCGGGCTTGAAGGTCCGGTAATTGATGNNATGGTTTCCGGCTTCTTGATTTCGTAGTGGATCATCTGCCCGTTGGCGTCTTTTCGGTAGCTCCAACTGCGGATGTCATCAGGACTGGCAATGCCGATTTTGATCTTGTCGAAGAGGCTGACGTCTGCCATGATGCTTGTTCGCATGGACAAGCCCATCCCACAAATAAAGAGGTGTGGCCACAGGAAAGGGGGAGGGCGTGTTTGTCCGAGGATGTATGATACCAGGCAAGGGTCCGGGATTGCAACCACAGCCAGGCCAAAAGACAAAGTACCGGTTTTGCAAGTTTAGCCTTGGAGTCGCCGCTAGATCCTTGTACAATAGGGGCCTATGCTCCGCTTGACGAAGACCGCCCTCACCTTCGCCATTAGCGTCGCCATGGTGGCCACCAGCCCGGCGATCATTCGGCGCGACGGAGTTCCCGACGCGGACTTTCTGGCGCTCGGCGCGCAATTTCCCGCGGTCGGTCGGCTTGATTTCACTTCCGCTGACCGACGCACCGGTACCTTACTCGGCGAACGCCACATCCTCACAGCCGCCCACAATTGGCCAGGCAATGCGACCACCCCCCTCGCCTTCCAGATCGGGGGAGAAACCTACACCGCCAGCAACTGGATCCGGCATCCTTCGTGGAACTCTTCTAACTTCACCAACGGGTTTGATATCATGCTGGGGCGGCTCGATCGGCGGGTCATGAACGTCAAGCCGATGACCCTGTTCCAAGGGACAAACGAATTCAACAAAGAGGGCGTTTTTGTTGGATTCGGAGCGACCGGAACGGGGACCGCCGGCCAGACCGGCAACGATTTTCAGAAGCGAGCCGCGACCAACTGGATCGAATACTACACCGCTTGGGCCCGCNNCTCTCACATCTTCGCCAGCCACACCAACGGCGTTAGAAGGCCATTTTGGAAACGGGGATAGCGGCGGCCCCCTCCTCACTCTCGTTAATGGCGAGTACCAGATCTGCGGAGTCGCGAGCTTCAGGGGTCGCTTTGACGCCAACACCAACTCCACGATCTATGGCTCGATCTGCGGTTTCAGCCGAATCTTCCCCGTGTTGAACTGGACGCTCCAGCGATTGCGCGAAGAGGGAACGATCCAAGGGGAGATCAAGCTGGGTGATTTCCTCTTCTCGCCGCTCAATTTCAACGTGACCTTCCGGCTGTTCGACGCCGGAACCGAAAATCTCCGGGAGACCCAGGTCATCCCCCTCAGCAGCTGGGGCGGGTTCACCTATTCCACTTCCCTTCGCGGCAACTTCGACCTCCGGGTCCAATTTAGCCACTGGCTTTCGCACCGATTCCGAAGCCTGAACATCACAACAACCGGCGTCACAGGTCTCTCCACCACCCTGGTCAATGGCGACGTCGATAAGGACAACTCGGTCACGATTTTCGACTACATCATCCTCAGCGCGAACTTCGACAAGGAAGGATCCTAGGGCGCCGAATATTGCAAGAATAGTGCAATAATGAAAGGAGGATGGTCACGAAGAAGCTCAATGTTGACGCCGTCGGCGCTCTCGCAGGATTGATTTGCGGGGTGCACTGCGTTGGGATTGCGTTGTTCTTCGCTGTGGCCCCCGTGCTCAACCTGGGATTCCTCAAGAGCCACGCCGTGGACTATGCATTTCTGGGTCTCGCTCTGCTTTTGGGTCCCTGGGGGGCATGGCGCGGATACACCCACCACGGCAAGATCATTCCCCCTCTGATGATCCTTCTAGGCGTTGGGCTGGTCACCTTTGCGATGCTTTTTGTCGGTCATAGCCACGAAAAAGTAAACATCACCAAGTCCCTCTTCTCTGCGACCGGAGGGCTTCTCCTGGCGGCTGGTCACTTTGCCAACAATCGAATTCACCAACGGGCCTGTTGCGCCGAGATCAAGGTTAGAGGAGCTTGACCCAGGCAAAAGACCCCTCCACATTGCGGTGGATGGAGTCTCTTGAAGCTTTGCCTAGACCGTCTTTTTAGCTGATCGCCATCGGCATGATTACGCAAAACTGCGCGGACTCGTCATCGGCCGAGCGGAAGACGGCCGGACGAGCCGGTTCGGTCAGTTCAGCCCTAATCCCATCGCCTCTCATCGCTTGAAGGGCATCGAGAACGAACTTACCGTTGAAGGCAATGTCGATCTCGCCGTTGTCGATGATCGCCGGGACTTGCTCTTTCGCTTCGCCCCGCTCTTCACTCCGAACGGTGATGACGATGCTCTCCGGTTGGCCCGAAAATCGGACTCGGTTGGCGTTATCTCGGGCCAAGATCATCGCCCGCTTCACGTAGTCGATCATCTCGGTTCGGTCAACGGTCCAGAGGCGGGTGTGTTCGGTTGGCACGACGCGCTCCCAGTTGGGATAGGAGCCGGCCAAGAGCTGGCTGACGACTTTGGCGGTGCCGGAATCAACCCCGACGCGACTCTCATCGAATTCGATGGTGACTTCTTCCGGATCGGCGATCGGGAGCGACTTGATCGCGCGGAGCGCCTTTTCGGGCACCACGACGCTGATCGGGACGCCGATCCCTTCTCGATCAATCTGCTTGACGGCCAGCCGGTGGGTGTCGGTCGCGACCATCGTCAGACGCTGCCCGTCATAGCGGAACAGCACCCCAGTGAGGACGGGCCGAGCGCTGTCGTCGGAAACGGCAAACGAGACGGCTTCGACCGATTCGCGGATCTCCTTCATGGAGAGCCGCAACTGAGCTGAGCCCGCCACCGAAGGCGGCTCGGGGAATTCGTTGCCGGGGAGCGCGAGGAGCTTCCACTCGCTCTGCCCGACCCGCAGATAGAGGGTCGTATCGGCGTACTCCAGTTGGATCGTCCCATCGGGCAACGCCGAAACGAGTTGGTTGAGAGTGGTGTAGGGCACGCAGACGCGCCCCGGCTCGCTGACGTTGGCGAGGATCTTTCTCTCCGCCCACATCTCTCCATCGCAACCCACCAGCCGGAGGCTGGCCCCTTCGGATCCGTCCAGCAGGATCGTCTGAAGAATAGGCAGCGCGGTGCGGACGCTGGTCGCGGATCCGGCGAGGCCCAGGGCCTCGGCAAATTCTTTACGAGAACACTCTAACTTCACGGTTCGACGTTGCTCCAATGAGTCTGCGGCATGGTTCCCTTTATCCGTTCATGGGGAGCCTGAGTTGAAGGTGGGCCGGGGTAGGGGCCTTCACTTCGACTTCCAAGCCGCGGGTTTGCATTTTCATGAGGATACGATGAAACGATTCCTCAGTGAATTCGGGTCTCGGCATGTTCCGCAGAGTGCGGACGGTGGCCGAAAGCGTTTGCATGTCATGGCTGAGGTCAGGATCTTGAAATGCGGCCAGCTCGAGCTCATCCTTAAGCTCTTGGGCCAGTTCCTCCCCAGCGTAGAGATCCACCAGCTTTTTGTAGAACTCTTGTTCTTTCATAGTGCTTTCTCTAGCGATCCTCCAAGTTTGTCCCTCAAGGCTCTCCGGCCTCGATACAGGCGCGATTTAAGCGCCGGGACACTGATGTTGAGTATCTCTGCCGCTTCCTTGGCGGAGATGTCTTCCAGGTCGCAGAGGATCAGAGGCTCCCGGTATTCCGGTTGCAATTCGCTCAGGGCCTGGTGAACGGTGATCCGAAGAGTGGTTTTCTCCATCGAACCGCCGTAGGCATGGTCGGCCGGCAACTCCATGAGTTTGTGTTGCCGCATACGGTCGATACATAGATTGCGCGTGATGCGGAAGAGCCACGTACGAAAAGCCCCATCGGCCCTCAATTCGTTCAACCTTCTCATCACCCTCAAGAACGTTTCTGCAGTCACGTCCTCGGCATCCGAGCGGTTTCCAAGCATCCGAAAGGCATACCGGAAGATCCGATCGCCGTAGATGGTGTAAAGACCACCCACCGCTTCCGGATCTCCTTTAGCCAGTGCTTGCAACCACCGCTTTTCTGCTAAGGAATCGTGTTGCGATTCGCCCGACATCATAAGACGACCGAGCACCAACCAAAGGTGCGCGGTCCATTATATCCCGCTGAGATTGCCGGGATGCCCTGCATCCCGGCAAGAACTAGGACTACGGAACGTCTTCGCCCGTGAGGTCGAAGTTGTTCGAGAGGATGATATAGTCAAAAATCGTGACCGAATCATCTCCATCCAGGTCGGCTGCGGCGTTGAAGCCGGCGTCCCCAAGACTTAGGTCAAAGGAGTTGGAAAGGTCGATGTAATCGAAGATCGTGACGCTGTTGTCGCCATCGATGTCTCCGTTGATCAGGCTGAAGTCGACGTCCGTGTCGCTGCCCTGCGCCTGGATGCTTCGGACCTTAGAGAGCCACTGAGTGGATGAGGCCTTCACTTTGATCGGCCCAGTCGTCGCACTGGTCAGCACGTAGCTGCCGTCAGCGAGCGGGGTGATCACCGATGTCTCTTGCAGGATTCCGTTTTGATAGACTCCGAACGTGACCGGGCGCTCGTTTGTGTCGTGATCGGTCAAGATCACCTTGCCCCGGATGTTTCGCCCGGTTCCGACCGTGAACTTGTACCAATTGATATCCTGGACCTTGAGCAGCTCACTCGGTTGCTGGTGGGTATCGCCGACTCCGCTGATCCGGAAGCTGATATTGCGACTTCCGCTGCCGGTCTCGAGCGAGTTGCTCGTTTGAGCCGCCGCCACTCCCGAGAAGTCCAAAACCGAACCGTTTCGGAAGAAATCATCGGCCGGGGCGGGCAGGTTGTTGGCGAATCCGAATCTGCTGATCGCCAAGTAGTAAGTCCCTGGGGCATAGCTGCGGGTCAGAGTCGAGCCGGCATTCGTGGACGAGGAGTCATCGTTGCCGAAGTTTGCGATCGGGTTGAAGTTCGCATCATAAACCCAGAGATCGGTATCCACCTGGTTGCCGGTGATGAGGTTCAGAGCTTCGTTGACCGAGGTGATGGTCACCGGCGAGGCGAAAATCCCGAGGTTCACTACGGGCACGGCTTCTTGGGTGTAAGTGACCAAGTAAGGGTCCACGGTGGAAGCGTCGCCCAGGACTTCGTAGAAGACCTGACCGCGGTTGCCGAAGGTGTACCAACTGCTCTGAGTGTAGTTCTGAGTCAGATCCTGGTAACCAAACTGGAATGGCTGGTTAAAAACGGTGTCAATGACCCCAGCTGATTGCCGAAGGCCACGGATCCGCACCAGGTTGTTGGTGTTGTCGAGCTTCAAGACGTTCTTGTAGACGCCGACCGGGCCAGCCTTGGCAGTCAGTCGGAAGTAGTCGGCGGTTCCGTCTCCCGATCCCTCGACAGAAGAGGTCCCGGTGGTGAAGCCCGTAACGGTCTGGCCACTCGCGGTGAAATTGATCGAGGTCGCGCTCGCCTTGCCAGAATTGGGTTCGACTTCGCTGAACTGCGCCGAAGCGATGACGATCGTTCCGAGACTGACGGCGGTGCCAAGAAGGAGCTTTTTCATTTGCATTCCAAAGTGCTCGCCAGGCTCTTCGCAGCCTGATGAGTCATTCTCTATAGACTACCGAAGGTTTTTCAAGTTCGCCCCCGTAAACTTCTTACATTTCTCGAAGGATTTAGAGTGGCGGGTATAGTTCGGCATCGATGGCTGAGTTCATTGCCGAAACCCTAATCCGCGACGTCCCCGACTTTCCCAAGCCTGGGATCATGTTTAAGGNNTGTGATCCAAGGTCTCGCCGCAGTGGCCCGCGAGCTGCAACCCGACGTGATCGTCGGAATCGAGAGCCGAGGGTTCATCTTTGGCACCCCTCTCGCGCTCGAGATGGGTCTTCCCTTCTCGCCCGCCCGAAAGCTCGGCAAGCTCCCCTATGACCGGATCAGCGAGGAATACGCCCTAGAATACGGGACGAACACGATCGAGATGCACGTGGACGCGGTGAACCCAGGTCAGCGAGCTTTCATCGTGGATGACCTCCTCGCCACCGGCGGAACGGCCGCGGCGTCGGCACGCTTGGTCGAGCGACTGAATGGCCACGTGGCCGGGTTTGGGTTCGTCGTCGAACTCGAGTTCTTGCAAGGCCGAGAAAAGCTCCTTGGGTATCCGGTTCGATCCCTGATTAGCTTCTAAGGCGACCGACGGGGGAACCATGCTGATCGCGATCATGGGACCCACCGCGAGTGGCAAATCCTCGCTCGCTGAGTGGGTGGCCGAGGAGTGGAACTTGCCCCTGATCTCGGCCGATGCCTTCATGGTCTATCGGGGCTTGGATATCGGCACCAACAAGCCCGCCGACCGGACCCGGTATTCACTTCTCGATGTCGCCGACCCCCGGGAACAATTCGGACTGGGAGAGTGGCTCCGCCAAGTCTACGGGGTGCTGACCGACCGAGGCGCGGTCGTGGTAGGCGGGACTGGACTCTACATCCGGGCCCTCTTTGAACAATGGACCGACCTCCAGGGCCCGCCCGACCCCAAGTTGCGGGCTGAGTTGGAGGAGCGAATTCAGCGCGAGGGCCTTCCCGCGCTCTTTGCCGAACTCTCGCAGCAAGACCCCGAGGGGGCCGCGCGGGTGGATCCCCACAACCCGGTGCGGGTCCGGCGGGCCTTGGAACGCCTAGCCGTCCCGAATCCGCTGGAATTGCCGCCGCTTCCGGCAGTGCCCACGCTGAAGCTCGGCATCGATTGCCCAGTCCCGGCTCTGGATGCGGCCATCGAAACCCGGTGCCACCAAATGCTTGCGGGCGGATGGGTCGAAGAAGTGCGCGCTTTGCTAGAAAACGGAGTAGAAACGGGTGCCCCTGGCATGAAGGCCATCGGTTATCGAGAAATCGCAGAAACCATCCAAACCGGAAAAGGAGCCGAATCTTTGGCCCCAGTTCTGGTCACGCTGACCCGGCAATATGCCAAAAGACAGCGGACTTGGATGCGGAGCGAGCCGAATCTGAACCCTTTGAGCATCGAGGGCCCACAACAAAACGTGTCAGATGGTCTAAAATGGCACGTTCGTACGTTCATAGAACAGAAAAACAAGCAAGCAACAAAGTAAAGAGAACAGAAGAACAATGGGCAAAACGATCAACCTGCAGGACATGTTTTTGAACTCGGTCCGAAAAGAAGGGATTGGGGTCACGATCTACCTGATGGGCGGGGTACAGCTTCGGGGGCAGGTCCGAGGCTTTGACGCATTCACCGTGATGTTGGATTCACCCGGAAAACCGACTCAACTCGTCTATAAGCACGCGATCACCAGCGTCGTCCCGTCGCGACCTCTGAGTGGCCAAGGCGGCGGACGCCCCAGCGAACAAGGCGAAGGCGAGTCCGAACCAGCCGAAGAGTGATCCCCTTTACCAAGATGCACGGAATCGGGAACGATTTCGTGATGATCAATCGCTTCTCGGCCTCCCTTGTGGAGGCCGAGATTTCGTCTTTGGCCCTCCAACTCTGCGACCGGAGACGGGGCATCGGAGCCGACGGACTGGTGACTCTCGACCGCGGCGAGACGCTGCCCTGGCGGATGCGGATGTGGAACCCCGACGGCACCGAAAGCGCGATGTGCGGCAATGCCTTGCGCTGTCTGGCGCTCTTTCTCCAAGAGGAAGGACTCGATCCCTCGGACCGGTTGGCGGTCGAGATCGGGGGTCGAGAGCTCGGCCTAGAGGTCTTGGATGATCGCCGAGTTCGCGCCGAAATGGGTACGGTCGAGATGGCTTCGGGGGCGACGATTCTAGAAAGGGCCGCTGGCGTCTGGCGCGAGACGAGTTCGCCGCCCGAGGGCAAATCCGACCCGGCCGCGGACTCGCTGGCTTGGACGACAATGCGGGTCTCCGTCGGTAATCCCCACTGGGTGCTGGTCGGGGCGGATCCCCAAGATCTTCCGTTGGAGACGTGGGGCCCGGAGCTCGAGAACTTCGGCCCAAGATCGAACGTCCACTTGGTCCAAGTCCTCGGCTCCGACCGGATCAAGGTCCGGACCTGGGAGAGGGGCGCCGGTCTGACTCTGGCCTGCGGCTCGGGCGCCTGCGCCTGCGCCGCGGCGACCCATCACCTGGGCCTTACGAACTCCAAAGTCGAAGTCTTCCTCCCCGGCGGCAGCCTTCTCATCGAATTAGCTGACCTCAGCGTGCGCATGACAGGCCCCGCCCAGACCGTCTTCCGAGGCCACTGGTACAAAGAAACAGCGGAGTGAGGACGATGGTCGACTGCACTCCGCTGTGATGAATGGGCGTGGGTTAGACGCCGACCTTTTGCGGGGCGCGCCAGCGCACGTCGAGGTTCTTCACCGCCGAAGCCTCGTCCAGTCGGCCCACGATCTGGGTCGTTGGGGCGTCGTGGAGCAGGTCCGGGTTCGTCCGGGCTTCTTCGCAGATCGCGATGAGCGCGTCGCAGAAGGCGTCCAGCGTCTCCTTGCACTCCGTCTCGGTCGGTTCGATCATGATCGCCTCGGGCACGATTAGCGGGAAGTAGTTGGTTGGCGGGTGGAATCCGTAGTCGATCAGCCGCTTGCTGATGTCCAGCGCCCGGACGCCGCCCTTCTTGTACTCCTGAGCCGTGAGGACGCACTCGTGCATGCAAGGCCGGTCGTGGGCCGCCGGCAGCACGTCCTTCAGCCGAGCCTTGACGTAGTTCGCATTGAGAACCGCGTGGCGCGATATATCGGCCATCCGCTCCTTGCCATAGGCGCTGAGGTAAGTCAGCGCTCGAACTTCCATCAAGAACTGGCCAAAGTAAGCCGAAACCCGGCCGATCGAGTGCGGACGACGGTCGTCGAGCTCGACCTTCCCTTCTTTGTTTCGAATCACTACGGGGACCGGCTGGAAGGGCTCCAGGTGTGCCTTCAGGCCAATCGCGCCGCAACCGGGGCCGCCACCGCCGTGGGGCGTCGAGAACGTCTTGTGAAGGTTGAGGTGCATGCAGTCAAAGCCGTGATCGCCCGGTCGGGTCGTGCCGACCATCGCGTTCATATTGGCTCCATCGCAGAACACCTGCCCGCCGGCCTCATGAACCAGCCGACAGATCTCCTCGATTTGGGTTTCGAAGAGGCCAAGGGTCGAGGGGTTGGTGACCATAAAGGCGGCAACCGTTTCGTCGAGCGCAGTGGTCAGAGCCGCCATGTCGCATCCCCCGCTCGCGTCGGTTGGGATGGTCTTGACGGTGTAACCGACCATTGCCGCCGAGGCCGGATTGGTCCCATGGGCAGAGTCGGGAGCCAGCACGACCCGCCGAGTTGCGCCTTCGCCACGGCTTTCGTGATAAGCCCGAATGAGCATCAAGCAAGTGAGTTCCCCATGGGCCCCGGCGAGGGGTTGCAAGCAGATCGAGTCGAAACCGCAGATCTCGCAGAGGAACTCTTGAACCTGCGCGAGGACCTCCAGCGCTCCGGGAACGGTGTCGGCCGGCTGCATCGGGTGGATGTGAGTAAAGCCCGGGATCATGGCCGTGCGCTCATTGATCTTCGGGTTGTATTTCATCGTGCAGCTACCGAGGGGGTAGAAGCCGGTCTCGATGCCATAGTTGATGTGGCTGAGATTCGTAAAGTGCCGGATCAACTCCAGTTCGCTCACCTCGGGCAAGTGAAGACTTTGCCGGGTTGGACCGAGGGCTTTCTTGAGGTCGACTTCAGGCGTATCAGCGACCGGGAGGTTGCATCCTACGCGTCCGGGGGAAGACTTTTCGAAGATGAGCTTGGGTTGGGGTACGAGCTTGTGGGGCATGTTACTTCAGCACCTCGGCGAGGGCGGCGGCGTAGCGATCGATCTGGTCCTTGGTCCGGACCTCGGTGACCGCGACGAGCAGGCAGTGGTCCAGCCCCTTGTAATAGGGACCCAGCGGAAGACCAGCCATGATGTTCTGGTCAATCAGGCGGCGCTGGACCTCGTCGGCTGGTTTCGGAAGCTCTAGCACGAATTCGCCGAACACGTTGCCCGGAAACTTGATCTTCCCGCCGGCGGAGGAGAGTTTCTCGCGGGCGTATTGGGTGTTCCGCACCGTGGAGGTCGCAACCGACTGAAGGCCATTCTTGCCGAGCGCAATCATGTAGACCGTGGTGGCCAGAGCCATAAGCGCCTCGTTGGTGCAGATGTTGCTCGTTGCCTTTTCGCGGCGGATGTCTTGCTCTCGAGTTCGCAGGGTCATGACAAATCCGCTTCGACCTTGCGCGTCGTGGGTCCGGCCGACGATGCGGCCCGGGATCCGGCGGACGTATTCTTGTTTGCAGGCAAAGAGCCCAACCAGCGGACCGCCATAACCCATCGCGACGCCCAGTGGCTGACCTTCGCCCACCACGATATCCGCGTCAAATTCTCCAGGGGGCTTCAGCAGAGCCATCGCCGTAGGATCAGCGGCCACGATGAAGAGTGCACCGGCCTTGCGGGCCGCGGTTCGAGCGGCGTCCAGGTCCTCGATCACGCCAAAGAAGTTGGGGTATCCGACGATGACACAGGCGGCCTGATCATCGACGGTCGAGAAATCGGTGGTGGCCCCATTATTGTGGCGAATGACTTCCACGTGGAGACCATTGGCCCAGCAATACGTGTCCAGAACTTGGCGGTAGTGCGGATGCACCGCCTCGCTGATCACGATTTTGTGACGTCCGGTCACCCCGCTGGCCATAATCGCGGCCTCGGCCATGCTGGTCGATCCG
Organism: Chthonomonas sp. UBA2391; assembly: GCA_002343825.1. Lineage (GTDB taxonomy): Bacteria > Armatimonadota > Fimbriimonadia > Fimbriimonadales > Fimbriimonadaceae > UBA2391. Next base: position 6,559 of record DDSL01000092.1, on the reverse strand, counting down.
TCGTACATGCTGGCGTTCGCGACATCCATGCCATAGAGCTCCGCGATCATCGACTGGAACTCATAGATCGTCTGCAGGTAGCCCTGGCTTAACTCTGGCTGGTAGGGGGTGTAGCTCGTGAGGAACTCACCGCGAGAAATGACGGCGGCCACGCTTGCGGGGATATAGCGATCATAAAGCCCGGCCCCCAGATACCAGTCGGCCTTGGTCGCGTCGAGGTTCTGCCGAGCCAGCAGCGCCATCTTGAGATAGAGCTGGTACTCGTTGAGCGCACTCGGCAAGTTGAGTTCGCCTTTGAACTTCAGCGAATCTGGGATCTCGACGAACAGATCATCGATGGTCTCAACGCCGATCGTGTCGAGCATGGATCGACGATCTTCTTCAGTGTGGGGAACGTAGGGCATTTTGGCGGGTCGGGGCTAGGACTCCGTGAGAGAAGAAAGGTTCGATCCCGAGCCCCGATCCGGGGTCGAACCGGGCTAAGCCTTAACCGATGACGCCTTGATAATCTTCGGGCGAGAGTAATCCCTCAGCCTGAGCAGGATCCGCGATCCGGAGCTTGACGATCCATCCACCCTGGTACGGGTCGGTGTTCACCAGCTCTGACTGACCGGAAAGGGCTGCGTTCGTCTCAATCACCTCGCCCGCAATCGGGGCGTAGAGATCGCTCACCGTCTTGACGCTCTCGACGGATCCAAAGGTCTCTTCTTGTTGCAGGGCGCGGCCGACCTCGGGCAGATCGAGGAAGACCACGTCTCCCAACTCGGACTGAGCGTGATCGGTAATCCCGATCGTGGCAACATCGCCTTCGATTCGAACCCACTCGTGGCTCTTGGTGTATTTCAGATCAGTTGGGACGTTCACGTTTGTTTTGACCTTCCTATAGGGCTACGAGGGGAGTTTACCAGCGGTTTTTTCGGGCTGGGGAATGCGCAAGAATCCGTTCTCAGACAAAGTGTGCCCCCACGCCGACCAAGCCGTCAGATCATCCTGGATTCCCTGTGTAAAATACCGATACTAGGAGAACTCCTTATGCAAAAAATCGCACAGATCCTACGAGGGGCAACGGTCGGCCTTTGTCTTGCCGTCGCCGCTCTCGCACCCGCCCAACAAGAGGTCACCCTTGGGGACCTCATGCGAGGCGAGAAAGTTGCTCCCCGCCAGTCCCTCGATGCCATTCAAAAGGACTACAAACCATTCACGATCGCGGTGCAGGGTTCGATGGCCAGCGGGATGGATTCGCTCTTCGGCGGGATCATGGGCCCCTTTATGGCCCTCATGGGTGGCATGGCCGGCGGCGGCCAAGGGATGGAAGTCTTCCAAGTGATGGGAGCCTTCTTCACCAAGGGTGAAGAGGTCAAGATGTATGGACATACCTACCTAGTGGGCTACCGACTGGATTTCAGCCCATTGATGCAGCCGGGCGCCGCAACCGAACCGCCTCCGGCCAGTGCACCCGCAGACGCAGAACCCCCGGCGACCCCGGTGGCCTATCGCCGTCCCCTAGCGGCCACGCCCGAAATCCAGTTCCGGCTCGACCTCATTCGAGTCGATGCCATCGTCTCGATCTCGCCGATGCAAGTCGACCTCAGCAAGCTGAAGGACTCAATGAACAGCCTGCAATCCGGGGCCGGCAACCCGGGTAGCGCGACTGAGGCTCTTCCCGACGACCCCGTGTCGAGCAGTGCTCAGACCCAGGGACTGAACAACCTCAAGCAGATCGCGATCGCTACGGTGATGTACACCGCAGACTACGATGACGTTCTGCCGGGAGCCCAGTCGACGCCGACCGCGAGAGCGCTGATCTATCCTTACATACGCAGCGCGGACGCCTTTAAGACGATGAATCCCCTCGGGAGCGAGTTCCGCTACAACACCTTTCAAGCGGCCGTGAGTACGACGGTCATCGAGGAGCCGGTCGGCACCCCGATCTGGTTTGAGAGCCGTCCCTGGCCAGATGGACGACGGATGGTCGCCTACCTCGATGGCTCGTGCGGGTTTGTGACGGCCGAGATGTGGGGCCCGATCGAGGCCGAGATGAAGCGTCGTTACCCGCGCTCGGGAGCGCTCCTCCCGGCAAACTACTTGCTCGACCAAGACCCTCTGCGTCGTCAGGACCGATAGCCATCTGGATGGGCTCGGCGCCAGTTCCAGGCGTGGCTCACCATTGATCCAAGATCCGGGTACTGCGGACTCCAACCGAGTTCGGCCCGGATCTTTTCGCTGCTGGCGACGAGTACTGCGGGATCGCCGTCTCGCCGGGGACCCTCCGAATGCGGGATCACCAGACCGGTGACCTCTTGGACCATCTGAAGGACCTCTCGCACCGAAAATCCTTGCCCATTCCCCAGGTTGTACTGGTTGCTCGGGGCTCCATCGCGCAACGCTCGAACGGCCAACCGGTGGGCTTCGGCGAGGTCCATGACGTGCACGTAGTCGCGCACACACGTGCCATCCAGGGTCGGATAATCCGTCCCAAAGATCTGCATCGGAGCGGTCTTTCCCATCGCGCTCAAGATCGCGGCAGGAATCAGGTGAGTCTCCGGATCGTGATCCTCGCCAAAGACTCCGTCGGGGTCGCTCCCCGCTGCATTGAAATAGCGCAGGGCGATGCTGCGCAATCCGTAGGCCCGCTCATAGGCGGACAGCGCCATCTCGACCGCGAACTTGGTCTCGCCGTAGGGACTGGTCGGCTTCTTCGGGTGATCCTCCGGAATCGGGACCACCTCGGGTTCGCCATAGACGGCGGCGGTGGAGCTGAACACGAGTTTGCTCAGGCCGGCCTCGCGCATGGCTTCTAGCAAGTTGAGGGTGCCGACAAAGTTGTTTTCCCAATACTCCGCCGGTTGACGGACGCTCTCCCCAACCTGGATCGAGCCGGCAAAGTGGATCACGACCTCGATCGGAAAGGTCGTCAACGCCCGCCGAATGCTCTCGCGGTCACGCAGATCGGCCTCGACTACGGGTGAGCCTCCAGCAGCGGGACGGTGCCCCTTCTCGAAACTGTCGAGGATGACGTGCCGCTCTCCCAGGTCCCTCAGGCGCTTGGCCATGTGCGACCCGATAAAACCAGCACCACCGCAGAGAAGGACCATATCGCCCGAAACATACCCCGGCTGGTATCTTATGGGGGCGCGAGCGCGAGTGGCGAAATTGGTAGACGCGCTGGATTTAGGTTCCAGTCCCGCGAGGGGTCAGGGTTCGAGTCCCTGCTTGCGCACCAGCATAATGTCTGGGTCGTAAACTTTTTCATTACAAAAAAGTAAAGTTGACATCGCGATCGGACGATCATCGTATTCAGGTGAAGAACAGCGATGGTATTTCCGACTGCAATCGTCCAAGCTCCTGTGTCTGAGTGGGTCATCAAGCCCCAGATCGAACTCCGAGAGCGCTATGAGCGCCGAGTCGACCGCGACTTTCTCGGTAGCAACAGCGACAATCGGGACGATCTCTGGGGTCGGTATCGTGTTGGGGTCACGGCCGAAGGCCCGCGAGGTCAGCGCGCCGAAGCCATCTACCAGTATGGCCACCGGACTTCTTGGACTTCGCGTCGCAACTTCAGTGCCGAGCGTAGCGACTTGCTGGTTGGGAACTACCAATTCCGAGCTGGTCAAGGCCGGGTCACTGTGGGCCGACAGTTCGTCGACAAGAATCTGCGACGCCTCTTTGGTCGCCGAAACTTTAGCAACGTCACGACAACGCTCGACATCGTGCGCTATCAGGACGATCGATGGGACCTCTTTGCCGGTAAAGTCGGCCTCGATACTTCCCCGCTGCGGGACGCCCGTATTGCCCACGTCGGCCTCAATCACTCCGGCGGCCAGACGAACCTGATCTACAAATCGGACAAGGCAGGCGGTCGGAGCCAGGGAATCTACACCCTAAACCACTACGTTCGGCGTGATACCGGTCGATTGCGAGCCGAACTTGACGCCTCGTTCCAAACCGGAAGCCTCGGCGGGCGCCGTCACGAAGCGCACTATCTGGTCCAACGGAACACCTACAATCTCGGCCAGAAGACCACCGCGATTGCAGAATTTGCGGTCGCGAGCGGCGGGGACCCGAATGGCCGGGTCAGCCGGACGTTCGATAGCCTTTATCCGGCGGCTCACGCTCCTCATGGACTGATGGACCTCGTTGGATCGAACAACATGAGGGGCATCAGCCTGAATCTCCGGCGAGAGGTCGCCCCTGCGCTGGAGGTGTCCGCCGAAGTGCACCGATGGTGGCTCGATAATCCGAAGGAGGCGTGGCTGGGCAACCGCAACATCGCGAACCGAGGCGTGGGTGGTGTCTTCATCGACCCCACCGGAGCGGCCGGGCGCGACCTAGGAGTCGAGGCCACTCTCTTCGCCATCTGGAACCCCAATCGCCAGAACACCGTTCAGGCCGGGTTCGGAGTCTTCTCTCCCGGACGATTTGTGCGCACCATGAACGGCGGATCCGCCGGAAAGCAGACGTGGGGCTACCTCCAGTGGACCTGGCGCTTCTAGTCTGAGATCCCTCGACCGGCAAGAAAAGACCCCCTCTCGGCGCAGGCCGCAGAGGGGGTCGCTATTTTCTTCTCGGTCCGAGCTTACTTGCCCGACTTGCCGATGATTTCGTTCGCGACGTTGGTCGGAACTTCCTCATAGTGCGACGGGGTCACGTTCGGGTTGGCTCGGCCTTGGGTCAGCGAGCGGAGCGTCGTAACGTATCCGAACATCTCGGAGAGCGGCACATGGGCGTTGACGATGGTCGCGCCAAAGCTCGTTTCCATGCCTTCAATTCGTCCCCGGCGGCTGTTGATGTCTCCGACGACGTCGCCGACGTTTTGCTCGGGAGTCGTGACTTCCACGTGCATGATCGGCTCCTTGATGACCGGGCTCGCCTTCTTCATGGCTTCGCGGAATGCGATCATCCCGGCCTGCTTAAAGGCATTTTCGTTCGAGTCGACATCGTGGTAGCTACCATCGTAGACCACGGCCTTCACGTCAACGACCGGATATCCGGCCAAGACGCCCTGGGTCAGGGCCTCACGGACACCCTTTTCGATCGCTGGGATGTATTCCTTGGGAATCGATCCCCCGACGACCTTGTTCTCAAACTGGAATCCTTGTCCAACCTCGAGCGGCATCAGCTCAATCCAGCAGTGGCCGTATTGACCCGAACCACCGGTTTGGCGGATGAATCGTCCTTCGGCCTTGGCCGCCGAGCGAATGGTTTCGCGGTAGGCAACCTGCGGCTTCCCTTGGTTGGCCTGGACGCCGAATTCACGATTAAGGCGGTCCACGATGATTTCAAGGTGAAGCTCACCCATTCCGCTGATGATCGTCTGACCACTTTCGGGGTCGGTGAAAACGCGGAAGGTCGGATCTTCTTCGGCCAAGCGCTGAAGGCTGGTCCCAAGCTTTTCTTGGTCGGCACGGCTCTTGGGTTCAACCGCGATCTGGATAACCGGCTCGGGGAACTTGATCGATTCCAGCGACATCGGGTGATCGTCGTGGGCGATCGTGTAACCGGTACGGACGTCGCTGAGACCAATGACGCCGACGATTTCTCCGGCGTACACCTCATCGATGTCTTGCCGGTTGTTGGCGTGCATTTCCATGATCCGGCCGATGCGCTCGGTTCGGGTTCGGAAGTCGTTGGTTTGCGGATCGCGATAGCTGACCGAAACGGCGGTTCCCTTCTTGAGGACGCCGCTATAGACTCGGATAAAGGTCAAGCGACCGACGTACTTGTCGGACATGATCTTGAACGCAAGGGCGGCAAATGGCTCCTTGTCGTCCGGGTTGCGGACCATTTCTTCTTCGGTGCGAGGATTGACGCCTCCCACAGCGCCCGCATCAAGCGGCGACGGAAGATAGTCCACGACGCAGTCGACCATGAACTGGACACCCTTGTTCTTGAACGAAGAGCCCGAGATACAGGGGACAAACTTGTTAGCAAGAACGCCGGTTCGGATTGCAGCGCGGATATCGTTCTCGCTGATTTCCTGACCTTCCAGGAAGCGCTCCATGATAGATTCATCGAAGTCCGAGATGGCTTCGATCATCTTCTCGCGCCATTCGGCTGCGGCATCCTTCATGTTGTCGGGGATGTCGGTTTCTTCGAAGATCTTGCCGTCGTCGCTCTTGTAGATCGTGGCCCGCATGGTGATGAGGTCCACATATCCAAGGTAGTCACTTTCGGCGCCGATCGGAATCTGAATCGGGGCTGCATTGGCACCGAGTCGCTCTCGAACTCGGCTCACAACGCTATAGAAGTCGGCTCCGAGTCGGTCCATCTTATTGATGTAGGCGATTCGCGGAACCTTATACTTGTTGGCTTGGCGCCAGACCGTTTCGGACTGGGGCTGAACGCCTCCGACCGCGCAATAAACGGCGACGAGTCCATCCAGGACTCGCAGCGAGCGCTCGACTTCGACAGTAAAGTCGACGTGGCCAGGGGTGTCGATGATATTGATCTTGTGCTCGGGCTTATCGCCCTTGCTACCGCGCCAGAAACAGGAGGTCGCAGCCGAGGTGATCGTAATCCCTCGCTCTTGCTCCTGCTCCATCCAGTCCATGGTGGCCGC
>DDSL01000029.1 GCA_002343825.1 Chthonomonas sp. UBA2391 | reverse complement strand
TAAGCGCCAAGCACACCCCAAGATAAGGTTTCTCATTTCGAAGTAAGGCCCCTAGAAGACTACTAGGTGATAGGTCGGAGGTGGAAGCGTGGTAACACGTGTAGCTGACCGATACTAATTGGCCGAGGGCTTAAATACAAGCTGTATCCACGGCTTTGTTTAAATTGGTGAGTGAGTCATTTCGTTACGTTTGCAACTGTCAGGGCGACTGAGCCCGTTACAATTTGTATTCGCGTGGTCCTGGCGAAGAGGACACACCCGTTCCCATCCCGAACACGGCAGTTAAGCTCTTCAGCGGCGGAAGTACTTGTCGGGCGACCGACCGGAAGATAAGCGCGCTGCGCGGATACTTAATCTTAGAATTAGCCTCCTGGAGACAGGGGGCTTTTTCACTTTTGATGGACCCACCCGTTCCCATCCCGCCGTCCACGATTTTGGGGCAGTTAAGCTCTTCAGCGGCGGAAGTACTTGTCGGGCGACCGACCGGAAGATATGCGCGCTGCGCGGATACTAGATCTTAGAATTAGCCTCCTGGAAACAGGGGGCTTTTTCATTTTTGGCTACCTAATCCTCCAGTAGCATTGGGATCGAGGTGCTGCGTCGATTTGCCGACTGAGGATCCGATGTCTGCGATGATCTTGTCTGTGCTAAAGTCAGGGACATGATGCCCGGGAAACTCGGTCTTGCCTTGCTCACCCTCTTGGCGGGGGCTCAGTCGTCGCAATTGAACGAGCAAGAGGATTCGGTCAATAACTCGGGCACGTTTGAGGTTCCCACTACCCTCGATCTCACGGGCGACGCGGGGTTAATCCAAGCGCAAGAGGCGTTCGAGAGCCTCCTGGATTCTCAGACCCTTGCATTCAAGTCCGACGAGTCTGGGCTTGAGCGCAAAAGCGAGGAGATGATGGAGCAAGCCCATCGATTCCTAGAGGAAGCGAACTGGGTCAAGCTGGATATCGTTGTCCGCGCCGGCAAAGGGCCCGAGGAAGTCGCTCGGCGGGTGGCATTCCGTCGGGGCCGACTTCTGCGCGAGTGGTTCATTGCCCGTGGAATCGACGCTCAACGGATTCGGGTGGGCATCATTCTGCCCAGCGAATCCGCCGAGAAGCTCAAGGGTGTTCGGGCGAGACCGATCCACTTTTTTGCTCGACGATAGACTTTGGCATCCTAATTCTGTCGAGTTTGTCCTTTGTTATAGAGACATCGCAAAATTGCTCCGAGAATTGCATTTAGCGGGCTTTCTTGCCTCGTGGGTGTAAAAATGTCAATTCGTGCGCAAGCTTGGTGGACTACAGCCGTCGTCTCTCTCCTCGTCGTGGCCTTAGGTGGTCTGGCCTTTTTCCAGGCGAATGAAGCCAATCGCAGCATCCGTGAGTCGTCGATCTCGACCCAGGCCCTTCGAAATCACCAGGACGGGGACATGATGCACGACGCTCTACGTGGCGACGTGATTCAGGCACTCTATGAGGACAAGCGGGGCAATCTTGACTCTAAGGATGAAGTCTCCGCAGCCGTGGAAGAGCATGGCCAGATCTATGCCACCGTCATGAAGGACAACGCTGCCTTGGACTTGCAGCCCAAGCTCAAATCAGCCATCGCCGAGGTCAACGAGGTCGTCGAACGATACCGTCAGAGTGCTTTCGACATCGTCGGGCTTGCCTACCGAGATTACAGCAAGGCCGAAGCCGAGTTTCCTAGGTTTATGGAGACGTTCGAGGAGCTCGAAGAGGGCATGGGGGCCGTCAGCGATCAGCTCGAAGCGGCGAGCCTGGCCAGCAAATCCGAAGTCGGCGCGGCTATGGATCGATTGGTGGTGCTTTCTCTTGTTCTTACCCTCGTGGTCCTCTCCCTTACGGGCATCGGAATGGCACGCCTAGTCAAGAGGTTCGACCGTGCTTTCCTCTCAATGAAGAACCTGTTCGGTCAGCTGCAGAGCCAGGGACTCGAACCGCTTAATGCTGGTCTGAGCAGACTGGCTAATGCCAACTTGGTAGAGATCGATCGAAGCCAGACGCTGCACCTGGCACCCGAGCAGCGCCGAGAGGTCGGCGAATTCGCCGAGGTCGTCGAGTCCGTCTTTGCCGGGGCCGAGCAGTCCAAGTCCGAGTTTAACCAGGCAGTTGTGGGACTCACCGAATTAGTCCAAGACCTCCAAGACAAAAGCCGGGTGCTCACCGAATCGAGCGGTGCAATCGCCAGCTCGGCGGATGTCAATGCCCAGGGTACCGAGGAGATCGCGCATCGCAGCGAGGTCCTCGCAGAGACCTCCCAAGCCGCAACCAAGACCGTTGAGGGCCTCTCCGACGCGGTCGGGCAACTCCAAACGGGAACAGAGCAACAGGAGCAAGCCGTCCAAGAGGTCGTGCGGTCGGTCGAGCAAACCCGAGAATGCCTGACCGAGGCCACCCAAGTCGCCACCGAGATGACCGAAATCGCCATGGCCGGAGCGGAGACTATGTCCGAGACGCTGCGATCCATGGAAGAGATTTCAGAACTTGCAAAGGTTTCCCGGGACCGGATCGTGGAACTCGACTCGAAGGGACAACAGATCGGCGAAATCGTGTTGAAAATCGACCAATTGGCCGAGCAGACCAATCTCCTTGCTCTCAATGCCGCCATTGAGGCAGCCCGAGCCGGTGAGCAGGGACGCGGATTCGCGGTGGTTGCCGACGAGGTTCGCAAGCTCGCCGAGCGCTCTAGCGCGTCGACCCAAGAGATTGCTCAATTGATCGGTGGGGTAAAGACCATCGTCTCTGAGGCCGTGCAAGCGATCGAAGACTCGCATCGGTCGATCGAAGTCGGAACCTCAAAGTCCACCGCCGCGGGAGAGGCATTTGTCTCGATGCAAGAAACCTCGCGAAAAGTGCGCGAAGCAATCCTTTCTTCGGTTGATATCGCCACCTCGGCCGATTCCCATGTCATGGTTTTGAACCGCATCAGCGACGAGGCCAAAGAGATCGCTGGTCAACTGGCCCGCCATAGCCTCGAATTGGGAAGCAACATCAGCACTGTGGCGCGGGTTGCCGGCGACAATACGACCTCGTGTCAAGAAATGGCCGCCGCGGCCGAGGAGCTCAGCGCTCTCGCCGAACAGCTTCGGTCCATGTCGGATAATCTCTCAACGTCCATCTCGCAGTTCTCGGGCTTTGATCCTCTCGATCGCAGCCTTCGAATCGCCGCCTGATTTTGCTGCCCCCAGTAACTCTCCTTGGCTACGACTTTCGTTTGTCATGGAAAAGATACATGGGGGCAACTGCTTTTAGCAGCAGTTGAAGATTTCAGAATGAAAAAAGGTTGGCTAGGGCTACTGAGTATTGGAGTTGTTGGGACATCTGCCGCGGCGCCTACTGGGCTGATCGTGATCCCGATCGCTGATATCTTGCGGCATCGAGAGTTCTCCGTCAATCATGCCCTTACGGGTACGGAGCGGAGTATTGATAAGCGCTACTATCACATCGGTGGAGCTACGATTGGGATCGCCGATCGTGCCGAAGTCGGGGTTAGCACCGAGTACTTGGGCCGGCACTCCTGGGATGCCAAAGTCCTAGTTGCCGAGGGGCAGTATAAAGGACTCGGATATGCGGCGAGTGTCGGGGCCGCCAATGGACTTGGAAAATCGGTGGATCCCTATGCAGTCGGCCGGGTGGACTTCAACAAGTTTCGCATCCACGGTGGGGCCTGGCGGCTCAACAATGTTGTCCAGGGCATGATCGGAGCCGACCTAGAACTCACCGACAAGTGGGTTCTTCTTGCCGACCACATCGGGGGACGCGAGGGGGCAACTTGGGTCGCGCTCTCGTGGGATGCAGGCGGAGGCCTCTCGGTCATGGGCGCCTTTGGTCGACCCAATACCCGCTCTGACGGCTATCAGCACCAACTTGTGCTGACCTATACGGTCCGGCTTTAACTTCGGACCCAGTACTTGTCGCCGACCTTTGGCAGGGGTTGGAGATCCCGACTTCGGCTATGGACCGGCGGCAAGTGCACCACGACCTTCTGACCATCATGCTCGATGACGAGGTCTCGCGAAAGACGGTATCCAAGCTTCCCAGCGAACTGGCGATGAACTCGTACCTCTACAACCGTGCCTTCTACCATCGAAGGCTGAAGTACGGCAACGAGCAGGAGCGGCGACATGATGACCATTCCTAGAGGATAACATCATGCCGAGGGAGCGCCAACGGCAATTGATGTAGTTTTTGGATCTTGATCCAGATGTTGGAGGAGTCTAGTTCTCCTCGCCGCCGATGCGGTGGATAACTTGGGTTGGGTAGGGAAGCGCCATCCCTCGCGAGTTCAGTTCGGCCAAGATGGCATAGTTGAGTTCGGAGATGAGCTTGTTGGGGAAGAAGACATAGTCTTCTGTCCAGACCAAAAGCCGGAAGACGAGGGCGTGGTCTCCAAAGGCCTTCAGGCGGGCGTCGGGAGTGGGGTTCTCAAGGACTCCGGGGGTTCTTCGGGCGACGGCTTCCAGGAGCTCCTTCACGATCACCGGGTCCTCTTCGTATTTCACCTGGACTTCGGTCGCGACCAGTCGGCGGCGATCCTGAAGGGTCCAGTTGATGACCGGCTCCTCAAGAATCATCGAGTTCGGAATGACGATATCGGCGTCTTCCGGACTGCGCAGGACCGTGGAGTAGAGCGAAATGCTCTGAACGTCCCCGCTCACGGTCCGGAGTTCGATGCGGTCACCCTGCCGGATGGTCCGGCCAAGGAGAAGGATGAGCCCGGAAACGAAGTTTCGAGCAATTCCCTGCAAACCCAGGCCAATCCCGACCCCTAGGGCACCCGCAAAGGTCGCGAGGCTTGCCACATTGATTCCCATCTCGTGCAAGATCGCAAACGCTCCTCCGAGGATCAGGATGTAGTAGCAGATCCGGCTGACGGCATAGGCGACGCCGTCTTCGACCCCGGCCCGGTTGACCAGGGTTTTTCGGACATTATTCTTGACCAGCCGCGCCGCGAGGATCAAGAGCCCACCCAAAACCAGGAACTTGAGAATGCTGAATGGGGAAACCTCCAGGGCGCGGGTCTTGATGAACGGCTCGAAAAGCCACTCGGCCAGATTCATGGATAACAAGGTACCCGGGCTAGAATGGAGCCATGAAGCCGCGCGAGGCTGCGCTCGATGCTCTCCGAGGTTGGGCCATCTTGGGGATGGCGCTCAGCGGGATGCTCCCTTGGGGATCGCTGCCGGGATGGATGTATCACCGCCAGTTGGAACCGCCGGGTATGAAGCTCAACCCAGAGCGCTTTGGGCTGACCTGGGTGGATTGGGTCTTTCCGTTCTTCATCTTCGCGATGGGCGCGGCTATACCGCTGGCTCGCGAGGCTTCGGTGGGACGGATCGTGCTGAGGGGCTTGGGGATCGGTGCGCTTGCCATCGCGGTCGAACATCTGCGTTCGAGTGCCGCCATGGCCGACCGGACTTGGCTTGCGTGGTCGCTCCTCTGGTTTTTGGGGATGGCCTGTTGTTTTCTGCGTTGGGACCGCTTGCCCAATTGGGCCGTCGCGGTTCTGCGCGGAGTCGGCGTGGGGATCGTGGGCTACGGCCTCTGGCAGGCTGGGGAACTAAGCGGCAAGGCTTTTGACCCCTCTCGGCAGGATTCGATCCTGATGTCTCTGGCCCAAGTCTCGATTACGGCCGGACTTACCTGGAAGCTCGCGCAGCGGTGGGTCGGTTGGCTGGCGATCGTCCCCGGCTTGTTGTTCTTCTTTTGGTTGCTCAAGCCAGAGTTTTGGAACTGGACCCCAGCGCCCTGGGCCTTTCGGTTCGAGTATCAGAAGTATCTGATCGTGGCCGCGGCGGGGATAGCCTTTTCTCACTTCCGGGATCGCTGGGGGCCTTATGCCGGCGGTTTGGGCTTGGCCGCGCTGTGTCTGCTGGCGAGTGATGAGTTTCGGAATCTTCAATTCATTCTGCTTGTGGGGGCAGTCCTTCTCGCGGCGGAGCGGATCTATCGCAAGTCTTGGTGGCTGGCCGGAGCCGCGGGGGTCTTTGGGGCGGTGTACTTGGCTCACTTGCTGGAACCTTCGCTTCGGAAGGATCCGACCTCTTGGAGCTACTTGCTGCTGACTCCGGCTTTTGCGGCGCTCGTGTGGGCGGCCTTGAGGCTTGGGGATCCTGCCCCTCCCCGTGGACCTGAATCGGGCGGCGAGCTTGCTGCCGGGGGCCCGGTTGCAGAGTCCGAATCCCACTGGACCGGCGACTTGCCGATGGAGCCGGCCCGCGCGCCGGGGTTCGTGGCGGCGGTGGGGATGAACCCGATCTTGGGTTACATCGTGATCACGAACCTCATTCCGGCTGGAATTCGGCTGACCGGCCTGCATGGCTGGGTCGGGAACCAGGGCTGGAGCCCGTGGGGGCTAGCTGCGTATGCGGGGCTTCTGACGCTGTTGGTCGGTTTGTTCACGATGCTGGCCACCCGGCTGCGCCTCTTTGTCCGAGCTTGATAGGACCTATAGGTCCTGTAGAGGTCCGATACGTCCTATGAGGACATATCAGAATTACAAGAGCTAACCGATGCGACCGGGGTACAACCTGGGACAATGAAAATCGGAATCTTTACCGCTCTCTTTGGCGACCGGTCGTTGGATGAAGCGCTCGACATCGTCCAGGCCGAAGGGATTCAGGCGGTCGAACTTGGGGCTGGAGCTTATCCCGGAAATCCGCACCTCGATGTCGACGGACTCCTTCAGGATGCGGCGGCTCGGCAAGCCCTCCTCAAGAAGATCTCCGACCGAGGATTGATCCTGAGCGCCATCAGCGTCCACGGTAACCCGATCCACCCCCGAGCAGAAATCGCCCGGCCCCACCACGAAGCCTTCGTAAAGGCGGTCGAGCTGGCCGACGCGCTCGATGTACGGATCGTGAATGGATTCAGCGGCTGCCCGGGAGATCACCCCGGGGCGATCAATCCGAACTGGGTGACTTGCGCTTGGCCGGACGAATACCGAGACGTCTTGGACTACCAGTGGAGCGAGGTCGTTTTCCCCTATTGGACCGAACAAGCGGCCAAACTCAAGAAGCACAACGTCCGCTTTGCGATCGAGATGCACCCGGGATTTGTTTGCTATAACAATGACACCTTGCTGCAACTTCGGCATGGGGTTGAGAACGGGGAATACATCGGGGCGAACTTCGACCCGAGTCACCTCTGGTGGCAGGGAATCGATCCAATCTACGCGGTCCGTCAACTCGCCGCCGAAGAGGCACTCTTCCATGTTCATGCCAAGGACACCCGGATCGACCAGTACAATTCGGCCCTCAACGGCAACCTGGATACCCGGAGCTATGGGGATATCCTCAACCGATCGTGGGTCTTCCGAAGCGTCGGATACGGTCATGGCGTTGAGTGGTGGAAGGATTTCTGTAGCACTCTAAGGGCGGTTGGGTACGACTACGTTCTCAGCATCGAGCACGAAGATGGCCTGATGTCGAGTATGGAAGGACTCCGCAAGGCCCTCGAAGTTTTACGACAATCGGTGATTCAAGAAGACTCCGGTCCGATGTTCTGGGCCCGCGACTAACGTCTGTAACAGTTGTGCTGACCACGTTGCTCGCAATGCCTTTGGCGGCCAGTTTGGCCGTGGCCAAGCCGCAGGAGATCCCCCTGCGGCTTTCGCCGATGTTTGGGCCCAACATGGTTTTGCAGCGGGGAAGACCGGTCCCAGTTTGGGGTTGGACCACTCCTGGCGAACGAGTCACAGTCACGTTCCAGCAGCATTCGGCGAGTACCACGGCGGATACCCGGGGGCGATGGCAGGTGAGTCTGCCCATTCTCTCCGCCGGGGGGCCCCACGAGCTCGGGGTCTTCGATTCGGACGAGGCCTTGAATCTGCCCAATGTCTTGGTCGGGGATGTTTGGCTGTGCTCAGGGCAAAGCAACATGGCTTTTCCCCTGAGTCAGATCAAGAACTCCACGAAGGAGATCGACGCCGCCGATCTGCCCAACATTCGACTCTTCAAGGTTGGGTTCAACGCCACCGATGAACCGCAGGACTCTTTGCGCGGAGAATGGAAGGTCGCCGCCCCGAACACCGCGGCCGGATTCAGCGCGGTGGCGTTTCTCTTTGCAAAGTCGATCCAGGCCAGCGAGGATGTTCCGGTTGGGGTGATCGACGCGAGTTGGGGCGGTAGCAGTGCCGAGGCCTGGACCCCGTATTCGGGGCTTTCTCTGGACCCCGAACTGAAGCCCCTGTTGGATGTCTATGAGCGAGCCAAGATCGAGAACCGCAACGACCTGGTGGAGTATCGCCGGTGGTTGCGAGCTCCGAAGAAGGTTTTCCAGACGGATGAGGGCAACCGCGGCTTTGGGTTGGGATATCACCGAGAAGCCTATGACGATTCCGAGTGGGGCACGACCTCGGTTCCCGGGTACTGGGAAGACCTCTACCCTAGCATGCAGTTCGACGGAGCGGTGTGGTTCCGCACCGAGGTGAACCTGCCCCAGGCGATGGCAAACCAGGAATTGACCCTTCAACTCGGTCAGATCGCCGACCACGATTTTGTTTATTGGAACGACCAGATGGTCGGCAGCACCACCGGGACGGGAGACCAGGAGCCGAGCGAGATCGTCCGGCGTTACAAGATCCACCCGCGGCTCGCCCGGGAAGGGAAGAACACCCTGGCCGTGCGGGTCTTTAACCGCAAAGACCGGGGCGGTTTTGGCAGTGAACCCGAGGATCTCTTCTTGCAAGATGCCGACGGCGCGATGAAGGTGAGCCTCGCGGGGAAGTGGAAAACCAAGATCGAAACCCGGCTTTCGCCACAACTGATCCGCATGCGGGAGATCCCGTTTGGTCCCGGCCACCCGGCCGCGCCCTCGAACCTGTTTAACGGAATGGTTTCGCCCATGGTCCCGATGGCCCTGGCCGGGGTGGCTTGGTATCAAGGGGAAACCAATGCCCCCCGCGCGAAGCAATACAAGACCCTCTTGCCGAGATTGATCACGAGCTGGCGGGCTGCGTTCCGAACTCCTGATCTGCCGTTCTTGGTTGTGCAATTGCCAAACTTCCGAGAGCGAAAAAAAGTCCCCACGGAGGCCGAATGGGCCGAGCTCCGCGAGGCCCAAGCCAAGGCGCTGAACCTGCCCCGCACTGGACTTGTGGTGACCATCGACCTAGGCGACCCAACGGACATCCACCCGCGAGACAAGCTGCCCCTGGCCGAGCGCCTTGCCGATACGGCCCGACAGGTGGCCTATCAGAGCACCCAGCGGGGTCACGCGCCCGTCTTTGATGGGTACCGGGTCGAGGCTGGGGCGATCCGAATCCTCGTGCGGCACACAGTGGGCAGTCTCAGGACGAGCGACGGAGGGCCGATTGTCGGCTTCCAGATCGCGGGCGAAGATCGAGTTTGGCAGTGGGCCGAGGCCAGGATCGAAGGCGAATCGCTGGTGGTTTCGAGCAGGTTAGTCCCCGATCCCAAAGCCGTGCGCTATGCCTGGGCCGACAATCCGCTTTGCAACGTGGTGAACCGCATTGGCTTGCCGCTAGCGCCTTTTCGAACCGACACATGGCCGGGTCTGACCGATGGTCGATTGATCTACGAGAGCCGCAGTACTCGTTAGAGTACGTGCATTTTTTGTTGCAGGTCTTGCCCCTAGGTCTCCGATAACTGAAGTAAGTCAGAGGACTTGCTCCTGGAGACCCGAAAAAAATGAACTTCACTGGAACTTGGATCAAGGCGCTACGCGTTGCGTGCGTCATCGCTCCGATTGGAGCCGCAGCCCTTGGCCTGGTCGGCTGTGGTGGTGGCGGTGCAACCGGTACGACCGGCGGCGGCGGCGGCGGTGGATCGACTCTCGCCGATCTGGCGGGCACGGTCTTTCTGCCCGGATTGGGCGGACTTTCCCGGCAATCGGATGACCTGACCCCAGTCGCCGGAGCGGAGGTCACGCTGAAAAACGCGGCGACCGACGCAGTCGTGAGCACGACCACAACCAATACCGACGGCGAATACGAATTTGACGACCTTACGGCCAACACCGACTACTACATCGAAGTTGTAGCCGAG
>DDSL01000090.1 GCA_002343825.1 Chthonomonas sp. UBA2391 | reverse complement strand
CGGTTGCTGGTGCTGGCGCTGCGCTGTTGGGGTCGCAAGATGTCGCCATTCATGCCCAGGCACATACTGCACCCGGCGCGGTGCCACTCCATCCCCGCTTCTCTAAAGATTTGGTCAAGCCCTTCACGCTCGGCCTGTTCGCGGGTCTGCTGGCTTCCCGGAACCACCATCGCGCGGACTCCCGCAGCCACTCTTTGGCCCCGCATAACGCGGGCGGCGTCGCGAAGGTCCTCGATCCGGGCGTTGGTGCAACTCCCGATGAACACCGTATGGACGGGGAGTTCCCGCATCGCAGTCCCGGGTTGGAGCCCCATGTACTTCAGGGCTCGCTCCTCGGCGGGGTCCGTCGGCGCCGGGATCGCAGCGTCGATGTCGATGGTCATAGCCGGAGTGGTTCCCCAAGTGACCTGCGGGCCGAGTTGATCGACGTCCAGCGATTCGTGCCGGTCATAGGTTGCGCCGGGGTCGGTGGCGAGGGCTTGCCAGCGGGCTTCGAGTTCGGCCCGGCGGTCGGCGGCGGGCGCATAGGGTCGGGGCTCCCCAAAGATAAACTCGAAGGTGGTCGCGTCCGGGGCGACCATTCCTGCCCGGGCACCCATCTCGATGGACATGTTGCAGATCGTCATCCGGCCGCTCATCGAGAGATTCCGGATCGTGGAGCCAAAATATTCAGCGACGTAGCCGGTCGCTCCGCTCGCCCCGAGCTTGCGGATGATCGCCAGAATCACGTCCTTGGCGCTGACACCGGGGCGAAGCTCGCCATTGATCTCGATGCCCAAGGATTTTGGCTTGGTCGGCGCGCGCAGGGTTTGGGTCGCAAGAACGTGCTCGACCTCGGTGGTTCCGATCCCAAAGGCGAGCGCGCCAAAGGCTCCGTGCGTGCTGGTGTGGCTATCGCCACAGACGATGGTGAGTCCGGGCAACGTAATGCCAAGCGCCGGGCCAATCACGTGCACAATCCCCTGGCGTTCTTCTCCATAACCAAAGAGCGGAAGCCCAAACTCGCGGCAATTGCGGGCGAGCGCCGCAAGCTGTTGGCCGCTCAGCGTGGATTCGTCGATCTCGCGCCCATCAGTGGGGACGTTGTGATCAACGGTCGCAAAGGTGAGGTCGGGACGGCGCACGGCGCGGCCCTTCTCTCTCAGGCCGTCAAAGGCTTGAGGAGAAGTGACCTCGTGGACCAAGTGGCGATCGATATACAGCAGTGTGCCCCCGCCGGGCAGCGTTGCCACCACGTGGGCGTCCCACACCTTGTCGAAAAGCGTGCCGGGCATCCGACAATTGTACTTCGCTTCCGCCTACAATCCCATCAAAGAATGATCAACGATTCTGCAGAACGGATCACCCTAAACGACGTCCGGGAAAACCCTAAGGTCGAGGCCCTGATCAACGGGGCCAACGAAGTGCTGAAGGCGATGGGCTACACCGAGCACGGCAAGCGCCACGTCGGAATCGTCAGCAGCATCACCCGCTATGTGATGGAAAACGTCGGGCGACCTGCCCGCGAAGTCGAGCTGGGCCAAATCGCGGGCTACCTGCACGACATCGGCAAGGTCTCGATCCCGGCGGAGTTNNCGCGGGCTACCTGCACGACATCGGTAACGTGATCAACCGCGTCGATCACCCCATCAGCGGGGCCAATATCGCCTTTCGAATTCTCGATGAGATGGGGATGGATCCCGTCGAAATCGCGCCGATCTTGGGTGCCATCGGAAACCACGAGGAAATGGTCGGCACTCCCATTTCGGTGATGTCGGCCGCCGTCATCATCGCCGACAAGAGCGACGTCCACCGCAGCCGGGTGCAAAATCCGATCCAAGAGACCTTTGACATCCACGACCGGGTCAACTATGCCGTCACCAAGAGCCGGGTCGAGATGGACCGCGAGCACCGAACCATCAACCTCGTCCTTGAGATCGACCACGAATTTGCCAGCGTGATGGAGTACTTCGAGATCTTTCTTAGCCGGATGGTGATGTGTCGCAAGTCGGCCGACGTCTTCGGTTACCGGTTCGGGCTGACCGTGGATGGCGTCCGCCTCGAGTAATCGGGTATCCTCACCAATTCATTAAAGGATAAAAGGACCAGAAATCATGGCACGAGTTTGTCAAGTTAGCGGAAAGAAGGCCAACCAGGCCCAGCATTGTCGTCACCGACACTCGGCTTGGAAGTTCCGCGCCCCGCACAAGAACCGGGTTCAACTGCCGAACCTCCAAACGGTGACGATCCAAACCCCAAATGGGAAGGTTCGCCTCACGGTTGCCACCTCGGTGATCAAGTCGGCCGAGTTTTCCGCTGTTGTCAGCGGCCTCAAGCCGATCCCGAAGGCTTGGCTGAAGCGCGCAGGCTACTAAGCCTCCACAAGCAGATCAGAAGCAAGAGCTTCTCTCCGGATAACGGAGAGGAGCTTTTTTGCGTTATTCCAGGGGTGCTTTGGGCGGTTCTGGCAGTGGCCTCGGGATGGATGGCGGCCATCAGTTGGGTGATGCAGATCTTGCACTACCCCGCTTTTCTGCGAGTGCGACCGGAAGACTGGGTGGCATTCCACGAGTTTCACTGCCTGCGGGTCGGACTCCTCGTCGTGCCGGGGATGGCCCTCCAAACCCTAGGAACGGCGGCGGCGTGGGTCGATGGTCCTCAGCTCTTCGCGCTGGTCCACTCGTTGCTTTGGCTCCTCTCGGTCGGGTGGACAGCCGCGGTCACCGGGCCCTACCACGCCCGGATCGCCCAAGAACCCAACCCCGCGCTGATCGAAAAGATGATCCGATCCGGCTGGGTCCGGACCTTCGCCTGGACCGGCCAAGCCCTCCTCGCCCTCGCCCAAATCGCTCTGGGCTAGGGCTTGGTGTCGGGCGGCAACGTGAGGGGGCGTCTAGATCGATTCTGGGGTTCTCGCGGAGCCCAGGATAGGGGTTAGGGGTTCGCTGGGAGCGCGGAGCTCCTGCTCCGCTTGTGCCCCGGAGGTCCACTCCGGGACGTTCGCCTCGAATAGATGGGGTTTGTGCGACTTTCAGCGGCTTAGCTAGAGGAAAAGCATCCTGTATATGTGAGGACACCCTCACCCCGTTCGCTCGGCTCCCGGACCTCTCCCTGAGGGAGGGGATCTTTGGATTTTCGTGCTGAATGAGGAAACGGGACGGTGCGTCCGAACTGCCCCGGAGTTGGACCTCCGCGGCGCAAGCGGAGCGGGAGCTCCGCGCTCCGTCTCAGTGCGAACGTGGCACTGTAAGCCGCGCAGCGGATTGAAGTGGCGAGCTCTCAGGCGTTCAGAGGTACGAATGAGGAGATAGAGCTCAGGACCGGCCCCAACGGTGTAGTTCACCCGGGTCCGGACGTAAAAATTATCGAACGGCAGGGTGACCGTCCCGCTGGTGGTACTCGTCCCGATGGCGGTTCTAAGGTCGTTGTGGTCCAGGAATTGAGCCTGGCCGAGGGTGGCGCAGAGGGCGAGGGCAGTTACCCCCCCCCAAAGACGGCAGCTGAAAGACCTTGTAATCATGTGTTTTTTACTTGCCCTCAGAAAATTGCTAGTCTCATTGGGCCGTTTTCAATGTAACATAGATCTGATGAAATGCAGTGCAGTTTTTGCGGTTCTTTTGTTAAATTGTCTTAACAGTCACGCAGGTGGGCCTAGGTTTCGGGTGGAGGGGCAGGTCTTGGACCCTTCCGGGACGCCACTGAAGGGAATCTATTCGGCACGAGGGGGGAAACTTAGTGCCATCAGGCGCGACAACAAGAACCTTTACTACGACGGCAACCGGTGGCGAGATCTCTCGGCCGAGACCGGGAAGCGAGACGTGCGGATTGAGACGCTGGGGGCTGGGGAGTTTCATCCTGCAACCTGGTTACCTAGCGCCGGCGCGACCAACAGGGTTTCTGGGTACCTTTACGGGAACCAGGCACTTTTAGCTCCAATGAGTTCCACTTCCAGCATCCGACCTGGAATCACTGTGGCTGGGGGCGACTGGGTCGCTGGTGGCATCCCCACGGTCGGCAACCCGGACGTGTTCTTGGTTGGATATGCCTACAATGTTCGTACGCAGGAAACCCGAGAATACAGCTGGGACAAAAGGACCGTCGCGATCGCTGCGAACAGTAAGGGAACGATTCTGTTCCGAGGCAGCGGCAACGACAGCCTTGCCGACCATGCGATTGGCCGAATGAGAAATGGCGTGGTCGAAGGGATCGGGATCAACGGTCAGGCGTGGACCGACGCCATGAACGATCATGACGACGTCTTGATCACGCGCAACCTCGGCGGCGACGTCCACATTGCTTACGGAGACGGGACGGTCTCTCCGGAACTGGGTGGCGATATGGTGCAACCAACCGACTGGTTCGAAGGCGTGGCTATCTCAAACTCCAGGCTGGCTCTACTCTATGCTGGCTCCTACTACTTTGCCGACACAAAGGGCTGGTACCCAATTCGCGAAACTCTGGAAGGCGTCCCGGCTAACTTTAACCAAAGCTCGGTGCTTCTTGACCCCGTAACAGACCAGTTGTACATTCGCGGTTACTACGGAACTAACCAGAACGAACGATATGTCCTCCGCGCAAACCCCGTCCCCGAACCGGGGACGCTGGCCGCGCTCGGGCTGGGGGTTGCCGCGATGCTTCGCCGGCGGCGAAAGGGATAGCGCGGAATTGTGGGGAATGGTGGGGGTTTGAAGGCCAGGGGGAGCGGTGGGAGAGATAGGGATCTCGGGGAGCAGTAGCGGAGCGATGGGGGCGCAATGGGAGAGATTTTAAGGCAAGAAATCCACCAATGCTCCCCAACTGCTCCACCATCGCTCCCCGAGATCTTTTAGCTCCACCATAGCTCCCCGAGATTCTCGATCTCTTCGACCGCGACCGAGCCGTCTACTCGTCGAGCAGGACCCGCTCGGCGAGGATGACGGCCACGAAGTCGTCGACCGGAACGGGCGGAGTTTGGAGCGAGGCCGGGAGCAAACGACGCCATCCGCGGCGAGGGTTGTGCTCCCAATACCTTTCGCGGGCGTTCAGGCTGGTCTCTTTCTCATCGACGACCAGCATGCCGACGCTCGGAAGGTGATCCCGCAACCGCCGAACCGTCTCTTTGCTTCTCGTACCATTCCCGATGATCACCATCGAGAAGGGTTCCACAGCGCGGGCCGCGTCCACATGGACTTCCAGGTCTTCGGTGGTGGCAATGGCTCGCCATAGCACTTCACTCTCCCGACTTGCGGTGCGGCGCACCAAGGCCATCCCGACCTTGCTGCTTCCGGGGTCGATGGCCAAAACGGTCTTGGTGTTAAGAACGCTCATCGGAGTCTAAAGACGATCCTCACCGGACCGGCGGCGCGGATCTCTTGGCGGGCAAGAATCTGAACCCGAATCTGGCGGTCTTCGGCCCGGACGTCACGAGTCAAGCGGAGCAGTTCTTCGAGCGTGACTTCCCCGGCCTGGTTGCTCCCGGCCACCGGGATCACTCCGTCGCGGCGGATCTTGTCGGCCAAGTTGACGGTGACGAGTCGGCGGAGGGTGCCCAAAACCGCGTCGTCGCTGGCCGAACCATCGACTCGGATCTCGGTGATAAGATCCCCCTCCCGATAGATCAGGCGGTTATCGAAGACGGTGCCGCGAACTCCCGTCGTTTCCCCTTCGAAGCTGTTCCAAAGGGCGGTCAGGATGATGAGTTTGGGTTCGGGCTGGTTGGTGATCTGCCGGGCGAGTTCTTCGCGCTGGGCTTCGGCGGTGACGGATTCGTTGATATCCAAAAACGCCGCCGCACGGCTGGTTCCCTTGCCCCGCGCACCTCGTGCCTCAGCCACCGCGGCGGCGTCGCGAAGGGCATTGGCAACATAGCCCCGAGCCTGTTCGGGGGTGACCCTAGCCGGGACCACGACTCGGGCCACTTCTTCGTTGCGGGCGAAGATGATGTTGACCATTCGAGTCAGCAAAAGGCCCTGCTCCAGTTCTTTGGCCGCGACGTTGAGCCCGTCGAGTTCGCTACGCTTTTGGTCCAGGTCCAGCTTCACTCGTTCGAGCTCGGCGCCAAACTGCCGGGCCACGCGCTCCAACTCTTGGGTCGCAATGACTCGCTCTCCTTCAAGCTGCTCGATCTTGGTGCTGAGTTCGCCCAAGAGCTTTTCCTTTTGTTGGAGATCTTGGTCCAAGGTCCGGGCCTGCTCATAGCTTCGCTCCAGTTCGGAATTGATGTACTTGATCCTCGAATCCAGGTCCTTGCTTTCTTTGACGAGCGATGCATTTTTGGCTTGGCTATCGCGGAGTTGACGGCGGCTTTGGTCCAGGCTGCGCTTGCTCGTATCGAGCGATCGGCGCAAACCGGCCAGGGTTTCCCGAAGCGCACTGGCTTGGGTAAGGAGCTTTTTGACCTCGGTGCGCCGATTCTCCAGCTCTTTGGTCGCGGTCGAAAGGCGCTGTTCGGAGGCTCGGCTGAGCTTTTCGGCGGCGGCGGCTTTCTTGGTTTCGGCCTCGGCTTTTTGTTGAACAGTGGTGAGCCGCTGGGTGGTTTTTTCCAGATCGGCGGTCGATTGCGCGGCTTGTTGTTCGGCGAGGTCCCGGCGCTTGATCAGGTTGGTTCCCTCGACAAGGATCGTCCGGAGATCGCGGCTGGCCACGGTCACGAGGAACACCGTCAGAAGAGGCACCAAGAATCCCGCCCCGGTGGTGAGCAGGGTCGCGGTATGACGCGGGCGTAGTCCGAATAACGACTTGCGATTCTTGCCGAGGTGCCGCCCGAGATTGTCGGCCACAAAGGCGATCAGGGCCCCGGCCAGACAAAGCAAAAATACGAAGGCGGCGCTGGTGAAATCCACGGGCTAACTATTCTTACGATGAATGGTCACCACGGCGACCACGAGTCCGATCACCAAGGGGGTGAAGCTTGCCATCCAGGCAGGAATCTTGCCGCCCTGCGCCGTGATTGCCATGAAATTTGCCAGCATCATGTATCCAAAGATGATGATGACAGAGAGCCAGAATCCGGCGGCGGCCCCGGTACGGTGGTTGCGGATCCCGAGGGGGGCTCCCACAAGGGCATAGATCAAAGCCGCGGCCGGAACGGTCAGTTTGTTCCAGTAGCCGTACTCCAAGTTGGCGATCTGCTTAGGCTCCACTCCGTTGCGTCGTGCGGTGGCGATCTGCTCGCGCATCGCTGCCATGCTAAAGGCGTCGAGGTCCTTCAGATTCAACGCGACCATGTCGTCGGGGCTGGCCTCAAGCTTCGGGACTTCTCGGGGCCAGAGATCTCCCGAACTTGCCAAGTACTGCTGACCGTCGGCACTCAGCACCGTACTACCGCCCTCCAGCCGCCATCCGTTCTCCCGGTCGAGCTTGCCATCGACCAGTTCAAAAACAAGCCTGGGAGCCAGCATCACGAAGCTGGGTTGCTGCTTTTCGTCGAAGACCGTGATCGTGACGCCAGTCAGACTTCGCTCGGCAATGCTAAAGTTTCGCGCCATGACCTGGGCCACAAGCCGACCGCTTTTGCTATCGAAAATGGGATAACTGGTGGGCTGACTGGAGCTTCGGTCGAGCTGGGTGACGATCTGTTGCTGGATCGCAGTCGCACGCAAGGCCGCCGAAGGGACGACCATCTCGTTGAAGAAAAACGCAAGCAGGCTGACGCCCAAACCGAAGACTCCGACCGGCAACATGATTCGCCAGAGGCTCGTTCCGCTCGCCCGCATCGCCACGATTTCGCTATCGCTGCTCAGCCGACCAAAGCTCAAAAGACAACCCAAGAGCACCGCCATCGGGAAGGTCTTGGCCATAATCCCGGGCAGAAGTAGCACCGTCAATTCAGCGATCGTGGCAAACGAGATCCCCTTCACCACATAGTCGGTGAGCTTGAAAAGGAAGCTCCCGGCCATGATCAGCGCAGTAAAGATCGCGACCCCAAAGATCCAGGGGCCGAGGACTTCGCGAAAGATCAGGCGATCGAGTCGCTGGGTCACCCTTCGAGGTCGCCCCCTTCGAACTGTTGCCCCAGATAGCGCTTGCGAACCTGCTCATTGGCCGTGATCTCGGCTGCGTTCCCACGCAAGACGATCTCACCATCGATCAGGATGTAGTTCCGGTCGGTGATGCGCAGGGTCGCGCCGACATTGTGGTCGGTGATCAGGATCCCGATGCCTCGATGCTTGAGGCGGTGGATGATCTCTTGGATCTCCTCAATCGTCACGGGGTCAATCCCAGTGAAAGGCTCGTCCAACAGGATGAAGTGAGGCTCGGTGGCCATCGCGCGGGCGATTTCGACCCGCCGACGTTCCCCACCCGAGAGCACTCCCGCCTGGCGGTCGAGGATCCGCTTGATATGGAGTTCTTCGGCGAGCTCTTCGATCTTTTGGTCGATTTCTCGCTTGCTTTTGCCCGCCATCTCCATGACCAAGCGGATATTGTCGGCCACGCTGATCCGGCGGAAAACGCTCGTCTCTTGGGGTAGATAGCCGATCCCCGCGCGGGCCCGTTTGTACATCGGCCAATGGGTGATTTCTCGTTCATCAAGCCGGACAACCCCCGAGTTAGGCTTTACGAGTCCGGTCACCATATAGAATGTGGTGGTTTTGCCGGCTCCGTTCGGACCGAGAAGGCCGACGATCTCACCGGTCGAGATCTCCACGCTGACCCCGTTCACGACCCGGCGCTTTTTGTACTCCTTGATGAGTCCATCGGCCGTGATCTTCATGGCTTCCGCTTCTCCTCGTATTGGGCCTCGCCGGGGTCACCGGTCATCTCGATCTCCACGATTTCCCGTTTTTCGTTGAGAGTCACGAGGGCCTCCCGGACGGTGATTCGCCCGGCCATGAGGGTATCCGATCCGCTGAGGACAACGTTCCCTAAGAGCCGGAGCGTCCGTTTTTTGTCGTCAAACCGAAGCGAATCGGCTTCTCCGATCAGCTTGACAGGGACCGTCTGCCCCGATTGGACCTCCTTGGTGGTGTCGAGCGTGATGCGAACTCGGCCCGAAACCTCGGCCAGGGCGATCGGAAAATCGGCCCGGTCTTGGCTGGGATAGAGCGTGACCTCGCCGCGGCTCCCCCTCAAGGTGAATTGGGTGGCCGGCTTTCCGCTCGCCGTGCTCGATCCCTCGACCTGGATCGCCCCCGGCACGAGGATCTTCTGGTCCGCATTCAGAAACACCAACGACGGGCCCGAGAGGGTGAGGTCGCTTCCCTCTTGGCCGCCCTGACGCAACGCGGTCTGGGCGGTCCGAGTGACCTTCACTGGTCCCTTGAAGTTGATTTCCCGGAGCGGATCTCGATTCGGGCGAGTGAGCGTTGCGAGGTCCAGCGTGGCTCCAGTTCCGGTGACGGTCAAGGTTTCGGTGGTCCTCCCGCGCGAACTCGCGGTTGAGCCCGTTCTTCGGACCGTCGTGGCCCCCGTAAGTGTGACCTGGCTCGAATCGCCTTTCTCCTTCAGGATGGCTTGATCGGCAGAGACGATGGTTTCGATTTCGGCGGGTTTCAGGAAGATCTTGACCGCCCCCTTCAGGGTTCCCTCGACGAGACGAAACAACCCGGCATTTTCGCGACGTGCGAGTCCGGCCATCTCATTGGACTCCGCCCGCAGACCCTGCTTCTTCCACGAGCCGGTCGCGGGATTGCCGCGTCCTTCAAAGCGAATGGTTTCGGCATCTTGAAAGGAGAATTTCCAGCTCGTAAAGCCCGCCAGGGCCATGTTGGCCTGGTCGTCTTGGTACTGGACGGTCGGCGTTTGCGCCCCGATGGGAACGGCGGCGGCAAGAATCAAGAGAGCGAGGCGTGACTTCATCCTTGAGAGGTTCCTGGGAACCGGTCGGGTGTTCCGAATTGCTTGAGGTCGGGGGTCGCAAGGAGGACCGGAAACGGCCCGATCCGATAATCCGCGCCGCGAATTTCAACCGCACCCTTGGCTTCGATGAGTTCCCGACCCGGGATCCATCGGACGGTCTCCGCAGAGAGAACGAGCCCTTGCTCCTTGCTCGTGACGGCGACCTCGCCAACGAGGCGGAGATCGCTGGTCCGCTGGTCGGCGAAGCCCTTCTCACTCTCAAAAGTGGAAGCAAGCTGGTCCTTTTGATAGAGTTCTCCCCGGACCGTGGTCAATTCTCCCTGAGCTTTACCCCCTTCGGCGTAGGTCAGCAGAGCCGACTCGCTCTTGAGTTTCCACTGAACCTTGCGTTGCTCATCGCGCTGGGTGAGGTTGGCGTCTTCGACCTGTACAGCCCGGGGTTCGGCGGCGGGAGGGACTGGGTTGGGGTTTGAGGGGGGCCCTTGTGTTTCGGTCTTGGAGGATCCGCAAGCTTGGAGACTTGCCAGCAGGCACAGCAAAGGGATCAG
>DDSL01000126.1:219-49504 GCA_002343825.1 Chthonomonas sp. UBA2391 | reverse complement strand
GGCCGGGACTAGGTCGGTCAAAACGGGTGTAGTTTGCCCCTAGGATGACGCGCGGACCTAAGCCTCCTTGGGTGAGGTTGAGATTATCGAGAGCCTGGCGGCGGGCGCTTTCTCGAATCTTGATCGCGTAGCTATTGTCTTCCGCAATCCGAACGGCTTCGTCGACCGGCAAAATCGGTGCCGCCGTAGCGATCACGTGGGCGACGGCAAGGACCGCCAGAGTCACCAGTCTCACGCCTCGGGCTCCTCGTGTTGGGTTTCCGCAATGGCGTTGATCTTCTTGCTGAACTCAGTGAAGAAGCTCTGCAGGCACTCCAATTTCGCCAGCATCAATCCGTCGACCGCAGGGTCTCTCAGCACGATCAGCTTGTCCCCGGGCTTGATGCCGAAGTGCTGACGGGCCTCGATCGGGATCACGACTTGACCCCTCTCTCCAACCGTCACTGATCCGAAGAAGCATTCGTCGATGTTCATCGTATTGGTCAGAGCATACCGCACTGATATGAGAAGTATGATTTCCCCTATCTTGCTGAACGCTCTTGAGAATACGAGAATGATGATCAGCTGAGTTTCCGTTCTTAATCTTCTGGGCGCAAAAAATAAAAGCCCCCCGGAAGCTCAATTAACTCCGGGGGGCTTCGGAAGAGAGGGGGCGCCAGTGCTAGAGGTACGTCACCACGCGCCTCAATACCTTCTCTTGGATCGGCTTTCTCAGCTGCGCAAAGACGAAATCCGGCCAGCCGCTCATGAAGTCCAGTTCGTAGGTCGGGGGTGGGCTCAGAACAACAAGTGGAACCTTACTTGCTTTTGGGTGGCCCATTTTCGCGTGGGCAAACTGTTCGTACCCGGCGATCTTGTGAGGTTCCTGAAGGGTGTCGACCAGGTCAACGATCATCAAGTCGGCCTCGGTGGCGGCATCGAGTCCTTCTTGCCATCGGTCGAAGTACTCAACATTTTCTTCGTATTTAAATGCTGTTTGCGCGGCGTCGCGAACTTCAGTGTCCGTGCTTACGATTACCAGTTTCATCGTCGTCATTGACCTCGTCACCATTACCGGTGACATTCTTAATCTAACCCATTCCAGCAGACGTTCTGCGGACGGTAAAAGTACTAGGTCTTCGATAAATTATCCGAAATTCATCAGCGAATCGTGATCTATCACCGATTTATGATATGATAGAGCAAGGAAATCTTGCGGAGATAAGTTGGTATGAGTCCATTGAGCCCTTCACAATCAGAACTGGTCACCGAAAGAACTTCGCTCACGGTCGCGGAGTTTGAGGAGCTCGTGCGTGGTACGGCTCGGCGGGCCTATACCATGGCACTTCAGCTCACGCGGAACTCGGCGGATGCCGAAGACCTCGTGCAGGAGACCTACACCAAGGCTTGGAAGGGGCTCGACACCTACATGCCCGGTCGCCCGTTCCTGAACTGGTTGCTCCGGATCATGCAGCGCGCCTATCTCGATAATCGACGACGTGAGAATCCCATCCGCAAAGCCGAGTCGCTCAATTCGATGATCAGTCCCAGCGATGGGGAAGTGCAAGAGTTACCGATTCCCGACAACGGACTCACTCCCGACGAGTTTTTGGCTTACCAAGAGTTTCGGTCGGAGGTTCACCGGGCGCTCGACGAGCTTCCCTCGGTTTATCGGTCCGCCATCGTGATGTGCGACCTCGAGAATCTCAGCTATGCCGAGATCGCCGACCGCCAAAACACGACCATCGGAACCGTTCGGTCGCGAATCCATCGCGGTCGCAAGCTGCTCCGAGATATCGTGCAAGCTCGCGGGCTCGACCTTCCCACCACTCTGTAAGTTTCTACCTCTGCTCATTGCTCTCCGAAAAAACCCTGGCCCCGACGATGTTGATTCATCGAGGGGCCTCGTGTTTTTTGATCGAGGTGCCAACAATAACCATAGCCATGAGAGTCGATTCTTCTGCGCGCGAGACCGTCGCCAAGCTGACCGAAGCCGCCGCCGCTCCGGCGCAAACCCGTGAGCAGCTACAGGCCAAGTTGCTCCGCCAGGTCCTCGATGGTCAAGAGACCCAAGCGGCAGAACTGCTCAAAATCTTGGAAGGAAAAGGGAAGAACCTCGATATCCGAGCCTGAGCGGGTATCCTCTCACCCCGAGTGAAGAAGAAAAAGCGGCCCGCACCCAAGTGGTGGAAAAACACCTACTTCTGGATCGGCTTTATCCTAATTGGTTTGGCGCTCTGGGGGTTTGCCTCCGGCGAGCAGGTCATTCGCGATCCAGGCCAACGAGAAGAATCCGGGCTCGTCTGGATCTACCTTGCGGCCGCCATCATCATGATCGCCAACGGCATCATGAGCCACCGCTCAACCGTTTTTGAATACAACGAAGCCGAGGAGTCCGAAGCGGCCCAGGCTGATGGAGAGGGTGAGGATCGACCCTCCCAGGCTCAATCCTAAAGAAATCCAATGGTTAACTGTACGTGCGGAAAGACGATCGACAAAATCCCGAGCTGGCTCCAAGGAGTCGAGGTCGAGTTTGTCTGCAACAACTGCCCCAATCGGCAGATCAAGCCGATTAGTCAGCTTGCGGCCGAGACGGCTCAGGCGACTCGCAACGAAGTCGAGGATCTGGCCGAAATGGACACCCTCGACAAAGAAGACGAGGACGAATAACCCGGAACGCCGCGCGCTTGCACCATCGTGATCTCTCGCGGGGTTTGGTGCAGGCCGAGGTTCTCCAGGCATTCTCGCTGAAGCTCGCGGCTGCTGATGTGGTCCGGGTCCCGAACGGTGACGCAGGCCCGCAGGTCGCCTTCGTGCCACCAGACCGAGGCGTCCAAGACATCCGAAACTCCAACGAGGAACTGTTCGGTGATCTTGGGATCCACGGTGCGGGGCATGACGGTCTTCATGCTAAAAATATCGGTCCCGCCGTCCCCGTAGATTAGGTGTTCGAAGCAGAAATCGCGGATCGATATTGATCTAAGTTGTCGATATCGGCCCCTATCTCGGCAAAGTCCGTCAGGATTGCCTTCACCGGGCCGCCGATCATCTTGCCCACACTCTGAGCGAGGGTATCGACGCTCAGCGTTTGGGGCCAGGCGAAGCTCACGACCAACCTCAACAACGTGCGTGGACCGACGAGTTGGCCCAGCTTTAGCACGCTCTTACGGTGCTGATACGCCGACTGCAACTTAGGGAGGGCACTCATCAAGAGCTGGCGATCGACCAAGGCGATGTTGCCCCCCGTAAAGTTGCCCTCACGGAGCTTCTTGAGCGTCCGCTTCATCCCTGGAAATTGCCGCTCTGCCGCCTCGGCCCGGATGATCGGATAGTTCAGCATNNATTGGGAGAGAAAGTCGTCCACTGCCTCCCGGGTCAGATAGGGCAGGTCGCCGGTCACGATCAAGATCTCGGGCCCCGGGCAATGCTCTAGGCCTTTCTCGATGGAGTCGATAAAGGAGGACCCACCGGGGATTGCGCGAGGCGAGTCGGGGTCCGGATGACCGACGATCCAGGGTTGGCCGAGGTGAGAAACCGCATCCACCACCCAATCCATCATCCTACGACCGCGGAAGGGAAGCTCGGCCCGGAGTTCGACCCCGGCAAACTCGGCCAGGTCGGCGGGAACCCGCCCCCCGGCGAGAATCAAGATATCCAAAGGCTCTCCTCCCGGGTCAAGGTGTGGCACACTCGGACGAAAACCGCGCCCTCCAGCTTGGCCGCCACCGATTCGGCCGTCGCCTCATCCGGGCAAAAACCAAAAACCGCCGAACCCGATCCCGTGAGCCCGGCCCGCGAGCATCCGTGGATCTGAAGTCGCTCAATGAGGTCGAGTGAACCACAGGGGGCCACTCGCTCAAAGTCGTTGTAGAGCTCCTGCAAATCGGCAGGGAAGTCCCGCCAGGGATACGGCTTCGCATCCAGCGCCTGATAGGCCGCTACCGTCGAGCACGATTCAGCCGGTTGGGCGATCACCAGCCATTGGCGAGAACCATTGGGAAGTGGCTCCAAGGTCTCTCCGTAACCGGTTGCCTTGGCCAATCCGCCGACCAAGAAGAACGGTACGTCCGCGCCCACCGCTGCCGCGACGTTGGTTGCGTGGTCCCAGGGAACATCGGGTTCGATCCGCTGCAGAATCCGGAGAAGTCCCGCGGCATCGGTGCTCCCTCCGCCCAACCCGGCCTGGGCCGGGATTTCCTTGCGAAGCTGGATCTTGAGTGGGGGGAGATCGATCAACTCCCGATAGAGCCGCAGGGTCTTGGTCAAAGTGTTTTCGGCCGGCAAAACCATCCCCTCCACCTCCAAGCGGGGCTCCTCGGCGATCTCAACCGTCAACTCATCGGCCAACGAGACGGCCTGGAAAATCGTGCGGATCGGGTGGTACCGCCGTGAATCGACCGGGCCAACGGCCAAAAAGGTGTTAATCTTGGCCGGACATCGCGTGGTCCATTTCATTTTAGGAATCACCCCTCAACTCTTGGGGAGACTCGACCGGGGGCTCTTCGGTGCGTTGGATCCCCAGCGCGGTGAGCGGATTCAGATCCAGCTCGTCCAAGGCGCGGTCGATGGCATCGAGCTGTGCGCGGGCCTCGGTCAACGCATGCAGGAACTCGGTCCGTGAGATCTCTGGCTGGGTCCCGGTCAGGCGGTACCCAAGAATCTTCAGCCGCAGCGTATCGAGCGTGGTGGCGAAGACGGCGGCTTGGGCCTCCGTCCGCTGGACCCCACTGACGACGGCCGAATACTGCTGGCGATACTCGGCGACGTTCCGATCTGCGATCTGATAGAGTTCGTTCACGACCTTGTCGTCGCTGGGGCGGATGTGTGGCGGAGATTGTTGAAGGCGGCCGGCGATCCAGCCCTCGCTCTTCTCGACCTCGTGCTGCACGATGTCGGCCTGGCGGAGGCTGGTGTAGAGCTGCTCCGCGATCCGGTGGACCGTCATCGGTAGTTCGGTCAGCTCGGCGACTTGTTGCTTGCGGACTTGCTTCAGGGCGTCGTCGAGCTTTCCGAGACGGAGTTCGCAGGCCTCCCAGTGACGTCGTAGCGCGGCGCTGTGAAACTTCTTCTGCCGCGCACTCCGAAGGGCATCGAAGGCGATCAATCCGACTCCGGTCAGGAAAAAGAGAAAGAAAAACCAGGCAACCGAACTCAGCCAACCCTGCTGTCCAAACGGCCAGACCGCGATGGCCAGTCCCGAAGCCAGCAGCAGGCCGAGCAGCCGGAGCGGGTGGAGAAACTCCCGCACCACGAGCTGGCGGTCTCGCTCGCTGATGGATGTCATGGTGATATGGAGATTACGCGAATTGAGGCGCGCGGAATGCAGCCGCCGGCAAAGCCTGCTCCAGAGCATAAGCCGCCTGCAAGAGTCGCTCATCGCTCAAGACCGGTCCCATCAACTGGACCCCAACGGGGAGTCCGCTACTAAAGCCGCCATTGAGCGAGATCGCGGGGAAGCCACCCATATTGGCCGGGATCGTGCAGACGTCGAGTAGCTTGAGCGCCAACGGATCATTGAGTTCGCCGAGCCGGAAGGCGACGACCGGGCTGACCGGGCTCAAGACCAGGTCGTACTCCGCAAACTTAGATTCAAACTCCTGAGCCATGAGCGCCCGGACCTTCTGCGCGCGCAGGTAGTAGGCGTCGTAGTAGCCCGCGCTGAGGGCGTAGGTTCCGATCATGATCCGGGCCTTCACCTCGTGACCAAAGAGTTCGCCCCGGGTCTTGGCCACCATACCCACGTGACCATTTCCGTCCAATCGCGATCCGTAGCGGATTCCGTCGTATCGGCCCAGGTTGCTGCTCGCTTCGGCCGGAGCGATGATGTAATAGGTTGTCACCCCGAACTTGATGGCAGGGATCGAGACCTCTTCCACCGTTGCTCCTTCGGCACGCGCAGTTTGACAAACCTGCTCGAAGACTTCGCGCACGCCAGGCTCCACTTCACCCTCTAGCATTTCGCGCGGAACCGCCAGACGAAGCCCTTTCAGAGTGCCGCTCTTGACTTCGCGGGCCGAGATCGGAGGTTCGGGGAGGCTCGTGCT
Organism: Chthonomonas sp. UBA2391; assembly: GCA_002343825.1. GTDB lineage: Bacteria > Armatimonadota > Fimbriimonadia > Fimbriimonadales > Fimbriimonadaceae > UBA2391. The sequence goes on along the minus strand of DDSL01000126.1, from coordinate 43,481 downwards.
ATCCAGCGGGTCGTGGCCCGAGATCGCTTCGGCCAGCAGCGCGGCGTCTTCGACGGTGCGCGTCATCGGTCCGATCTGATCGAGCGATGAGCCAAACGCGACCAAGCCGTACCGAGAGACTCGCCCATAGGTGGGCTTGAATCCGACGATGCCACAGAAACTTGCCGGAAGCCGGATCGAACCACCCGTGTCGCTTCCCAATGAAGCAGGGGCAAGCTCACCCGCGACGCAGGCTGCGGATCCGCCGCTACTGCCTCCGGGCGACCGATCGAGGTCCCAAGGGTTGCGGGTCACGCCGAGGGCGCTGTTTTCGCAGCTCGTCCCCATGGCAAACTCATCGAGGTTGGTTTTGCCAAGGTTCACCACCCCCGCTTGCTGAAGTTTGGACACTACAGTGGCGTCATAGGGCGGAACGTAGTCTTCGAGGACCTTGCTCGCACAGGTGGTGCGCATCCCGTCAGTGCTGATGTTGTCCTTGATCGCGATTGGTACTCCGGTTAAAGGTTGCGATCCTCCCGCATCCAAAAGCGCTTGGGCGGCATCAGCTTGGGCCAGCGACTTTTCCGGATCTACGGTCAAATAGGATCCGACCTTTCCGTCGAGATGTTGGATCCGGTCGAGAAAGGCCTGGGTGACTTCACGAGCCGACGTGTCCCGGCGCTGAAGCAGGCCCGAGAGTTCCGCGAGACTTAGCTTGGTGAACAAACTCTCTTATTCCTCGATGATGGTGGGGACGACGAAGAGTCCGGCTCGGCTCTTCTTGGAAAGGCTAATCGCTTGTTCCCGGGTCAGGCCGAGACGGGGAACGTCTTCCGACCAGACGTTGGTACGGACGACGGCGTGGGGCTTGGGTTCGATGCCTTCCACGTCCAAGTCGACGATATCTTGAAAATGCCCAAGAAGCGCATTCAATTCGTCTTGAAATGCGCGCAGTTCGTCTTCGGTCAGCTCTAGGCGGGCTAATTTTGCCACGTGCTGAACCTCATCATAGGTGATGGGCATGGGGTGATTATAACTCAGCCCCATAATGGAAGGGAGCCATGCCTCAAAGTAATCGCAAACACAACTATCCAGCTGTGACGGCCGTGGTCGTTCTGGTCTGCGCGATTGGCCTTGCCGGGCGGGCTTTGCGGCCCCTGATTCCGGACGAGGGAAGGAACAGTCTGGCGTCTGCGGACCAAGACTTCCTCCAGATTGCGGCCAAGCAGGATATCACTTGGCGGTCCTTTAACTCGGGGACTTTTCAAGAGGCTAGGAGTCGCAAGAAGCCGATCTTGCTCCTGATCGGTAGCGTGGCCTCTTTTCCGGCCCGTCTGGCCGACCGCATCGCGCTCGATGACCGGGATCTCGCTTCTCGAATCAACCGGGAATTCATCCCGGTCCGGATCGATGCCTATGAGTTTGGCGGCTGGTCGGGGGCCTATCTACCTTTCTCGCGGGCAAGTATGGGTTTCGATCCGTTGTTCCAGGTGATCACTCTCGATCCACGAGGAGAACTTCTGAGCATGGGGGTGATCTTGGATCCCAGAACGACGCCCGGGACCCGCTGGTTTCAAGGGATCCTCGACGCCTCAGAGGCCGCCATGCGGAATCCGAATGCCGCCCTCGACAACCCGCGATACCAGGCCAGCGACCTCGCCATGCTGGAGATGCAGCCCGAGGATCCAGACTTCAATCAGCACACCCGCGAACTCCTGAACCGAATTCCCGAGGACCTGGGGGGAATCGTCATCAACAACCGACAGTTTCTCCAGCCCATGACCTGGAACTTCCTTTTGACCCAGGGAAAATTCGATGCCGTCGAGCGTTCGGTCCAGGGGGTGTTGCGTTCGCCTCTCATCGATTGGATTGACGGTGGAATCTTTGTCCGGTCCTCGCGGCCGACCTTCGAGTTCATCGAATTCGACAAGCTCACCAGCCTCAACGCCGAGATGGCGGCTCTGTTGGCCACCCTCGCCCAGACCACTGGGAATTCCCTGTATCGAAGTCATGCCGAGCGAATCTTCGATTGGATCTTTACGAGTCTCGCGAAAGATGGATTCATCCGGCCCTACCAGGTCGGAGACGAGCAATCCCAGAGCCGGAGCGCCCATGCCAGCTTTAGCCCTAGGACTCTTCGTGATAACTTCACCCATGAGGAGCGCGAGGTCCTTCGCAATGAATTGGGCCTGCGGGTCGAAATGAATCCCCAGATGCTCCCCTCCATGCGAGATCTGGACCAATCGGATTGGCCCAAACTCACCGCTCTGCTAGAACGGATGAGGGACGTCAAGAGTGAGGTTCCTCGCGAATACGCTCGCCACGCCACGACCGAAGCCAGTGGATTTGCCGCCGCCCGGTTGTTGGAAGCAGCACGTCGCCTTGAGGATCCGGAACGACTCAAGAAGGCAAGTGCGCTGGTCGATCGAGTGGGTGCTCTGCGCTCGGGAAGTTCGATTCCCCGACGTCCAGCTGACTGGTCTGACGTGGGAATCTCGCTCGGTGACTATCTCGGCTACGCCGACGCTATGCTCCAAGACTACATCACCTTTGGGCGACAAGAATCACTCGAATCTGGGCTTCGAATCCTCAAGGTGGGACTCGAACGATTCGAAGGTCGTCAGCCGGGGGTCTACTTGGCGGCCGAGCCCTGGCCCAGCGGGATGCCGGGCCCAGTTGATGCACCCTCTCCCGTCATCAGCGATGGTCTTGGTGAATCTCCGACCGCGGTCGTGGTCCGCCTTCTTTTTGCCTACGGAGCCCTGCAACAGATCGGGGTTGCTCCTACCGGACCCGACTGGGGGTTACCAGGACCTGAGGCCGTAATCACCCGATTCGCGGGCATCGCCAACGCAATGAAGGTTCGTGTCTCTGGGTTCTATCGAGCGGCATGGCTCGCCAGAACCGGAAGGTTCGCCATCACCGTCGGACCCGATAGCCAGAGCCTGGCAAGAACCATGGAATCACTCGCTCCTTGGGGGTTGGTACTCCCCGCCTTTGGAGCCGGTGAAAAGCTGGGAATCACGCGCCCCGGAATCTACGTTGTGGCCGAAGGGAGAGCCGTCGGACCGATGTCGCCCGAGAACGCGATTGGTGTTTTGCGGGGTGGGGAACTGCCATCACGCGAAGAGTGATGTTATAATCTCCCCGGACAGGTCGCATAGTGGTCTAGTGCGCCGCACTCGAAATGCGGTGAGGTGCAAGCCTCCGTGGGTTCGAATCCCACCCTGTCCGCCACCCGAGCTCCCTTCTATTTAGGCTGCGTGTAGACTCTTTGGGAGTCCCTTGACCGAGAGTTGATCCGCCGTCGGAGCCGTCAACACCACTGAGCGCTCAATCGCGTTGCTCAACTCCCGCACGTTGCCCGGCCAGGCATAGGCCAACAGTGCTTGTTCGAAGTCCGGCCCAATCTGGAGTGCCGGTCGACCATTTTCCGCGCTGAACTTTGCCACGAAGTGCTGACTCAGCGGCAAGATATCCTCCGGACGCTCGCGTAGCGGAGGCAGGTGGATTTCGATGACTTGCAGGCGGTAGAGGAGGTCAAGCCGGAAGGTCCCGACTTCTACTTCTCGCTCGAGGTCTCGGTTGGTCGCGGTGATCAAACGGACATCGATCTGGGTGCTCTTGGTCGCGCCGAGTCGCTCGAATTCGCGCTCCTGCAAGACACGGAGGAGCTTGGCTTGGATCGGGAGGGGGACCTCGCCGATTTCGTCCAAGAACAACGTGCCCTTTTGGGCGAGTTCAAATCGACCGGCCTTGCTCCCTTGAGCCCCGGTAAACGCTCCCTTCTCGTAGCCGAAAAGCTCGCTTTCCAGCAAAGTTTCGGGGATCGCGGCGCAGCTAGTGGCGATGAACGCCTCGTTTTTCCGCCCAGAGATCTGGTGCAACCTCTTGGCCACGACCTCCTTTCCAGTCCCACTTTCTCCCGTGATCAGCACTGTCGCCTTGGAGTCGGCGACTTGGTCGACGGTTTCCAAAACCGACTTCATGGCCGGGCTTTCGGCGATAAAGTCGCCCTTGCTCGAAGCCTTTTTCGAGGTCTTCGGGGTGGCCACCTGCGCCCCCTCTTGAACGGCCGCCTTGATGATCTTCTTCAGATTTTCGAGGTCGAACGGCTTGGGAACGAATTCAAAGGCACCGCGCCGGATGGCGGAGATCGCTTCTGGAATCGTCCCGTAGGCGGTCATGATGACGACCGGGATCTGGGGAAATTCCTGGGCGATCTGAACCTGGAGTTGGTAGCCGGTCATGCCCGGCATGGTCACGTCGGTGAGGACGCAGTCAAAGGGTTGGTCGGACAGAAACTGAAGGGCCTGGGGACCCGACTCGGCCACCACGGTTTGATATCCCGCTTTTTCAAACGCGACCTGGAGAATCCGGCGCATCGCCGCTTCATCATCGACGATGAGGAGCCGCTTCTTTTCCGTCACGCCGCCCCCTTCACGTTGAAATTAAGTTCGAAAGTAGTCCCGCTCCCGGCGACCGAGTTCACCCGGATCGTCGAGCGGTGGGCCTCCATGATCTTGTGGCAGATGCTTAGGCCGAGCCCGGTGCCGTTCGGCTTCGTGGTGAAGAATGGCGTGAAGAGCCGGTCCACGATATGGGGCTCCATCCCGATGCCCTGGTCGCGAATCTTGGCGATCCCCTGCTCATCGATTTCAAGGCAGATCAGCTGTCCCGGCGAGCTCGCATCAATCGCATTCTTCAGCAGGTTCCGGAAAACCTGTTCCACGCGGATGGGATCGGCATAGAGGATAGGCTCGTCGGGCGAGATACGGAACTCGACCCGTAGCCGCTCGTCGTGGAACTCCTGCTTCATACTATCCACCACTCGGCGACCGATGTCGCTGAGTCGAATCGGCTCAAAGTCGAGGCTGAGCGGCTTGGCGAAGGTCAAAAACTCCGTGCAGAGCTGGTTCAGTTTTCCGGCTTCGCGCTCGATGATCTCGCCAAACTCGGGGGCCAACATCGGGTCGTCGATGATCATTCGGGCCGCCGATTGGATACCCGTTAACGGGTTCCGAATCTCGTGCGCGATGCTCGCGGTGAGTTGGCCGATCTCGGCGAGGCGCTGGATGCGGTCGATCGCACCTCGAGCCTTTTCGTGCTCGGTGATGTCGTGAATGGCCACGATCACTCCGCCGTTCTGCATCGGAGCCGTGACCGCGGCGTAGGTCACGTGTCGAATCGGGTCGTCCACCCGAAACCGGTAGCTGAGATTCTTCTTGGCTCGCTCGATGCCCAGATTCAGGGGCCGCTGGAAATTGGGGTTGATCGTCTGGAAGTAGGTCGCGACGGTCAAGTGGTTTCGCGGCGAGGATTCGAGGATGGTTGCGATCTCGGGGGTGAAGTCTTGGAATCGTCCCCCCGGCCCGATCATGAGCAACCCAAACCCGATCAGGTCCATGGCACTCTGCAATTCGTACTTTTGGGTCTGAGCCGCGACGAGAGTGCGGTACTGGCTCAGCGCCAGCGCGATCTGCCGCCCCAGAGAACTGGCAGCCTCAAGATCCGACTCCGAAAAGTCGGCCGACTCGGCGGCCCGGGCGACGTTCATGACCCCGATACACCCCGCATTGCGCGTCATCAGCGGGATGATGAGGGAAGATCCAATCGTTTCTTTACGCTCGATTCCTTGCCGGGCGAGGTCTCGGTCCGAGGTCGGATCGATCAAGAGTCTCGGCTGGCCCTCCGCGATCGCTACCCCGGCAATCCCCTGACCGTCGCTGATCACCGCGTCGGACGGAACGGTCGAAAGCAGGCCGTGAGCCACCGCAAGCCCAAACGTCTCGGTGCCCCCGTTGCGCAAGAAAATGGAGATTCCCTGCGCAGAGAACCAGTCCAAAGCCTTCTCGACAACACGCTGTAAGTATTCTTCAAGCTCAACGCTCCCATCCGAGTGAGCCAGATCGAGCAGTTCATACAGGTCATTGGGCCGAGCTTCGCGCAGAGTGCTCATATCGGATAGTTTCGGCTTAAAGTAGGCTGGTCTCAAGAGCCTGGTAGCATCGCAATCATGCGGGAATGTGATGTCGTCCTGATCGGCGGCACCGGTGTTGGGGAACGTCTGGCGGCCTTTGGCTGGCCCAGCGTGGCCGTGCCAACCGAATTCGGCTTGGTTCGGGGATCCGAAGGCGTCCACCAAGGTAGGCGGGTTATGGTCGTGCAGCGCCACGGTGCCGGGCACAAAAATCCACCCCACAAGGTGAACTATCGGGCCATCGCGAGGGCCGCCCAAATGCGACGGGCTAAGGCCGCATTCTCCACCGCTGCCGTCGGATGTCTGCGGGCCGATTGGCCCGTGGGCTGCCTCGCCGTTTGCACCGACTTCTTGGACCTCACCTTCCGCAACCTCACCATGCACGACCGGCAAGTGCGCCACGTCGATTTTTCGGATCCGCTCGGTGGTCGGGTCCATCTGCAGGCCGCCGCCGATGCACTCGGTCTGGACGTGCAACCCAAGGCCGTCTATGTCGGTCTCAATGGACCCCGATACGAAACGCCAGCCGAGATCGGCATGGTGGACAAACTGGGCGGGGATTTGGTCGGAATGACGGCCAGCTCCGAGGCGGTCTGCTTCCGCGAGATGGGAGTGACCTACGGACTCCTCGGGATCGTCACGAATCTCGCCAGCGGACTGAATGAAGGCCCCCTCACGCACGAAGAGGTGGTCGAGGTCGTCGGGCGTGCCGGACAATCCGCGACCGATCTTCTGCTGAAAGCGGCAACACTGGTGTGAAACCGAGCGACGTCTCCCCCCGGCTTCTCTTGTTGGCTCTCGGCTCGGTTCCGGGGCTCGGCGGTCGGTCGTTGGCCCGGATCGCGACCCGCAACGAACTGCTTGGACTTTCGCCAAAGGACTTCCTGAAGCTCAGTCCCGAAGCCCTCATCGAGGACTTTGGGCTGCGGACCGAATCGGCCCATGCCTGGACCCAATCTCACCAAGAAGCGCTCGATTCGGCCCGGATCCTCCAAGACAAACTCGATGCCGACTCCATCCGCTTTGTGACTCCGATCGACGCGAGCTACCCCACGGGACTGGAATTGATGGATCGCAACCCGCCGGGGGTCCTGTTTTTGCACGGCAACGAGCGGCTTTTCGGGGCGAAGACTTTTGCCGTCTTGAGCTCGCGAAAGACCCATGAAGCCGGCCTCGTTCGCATGGAGCAAGCGGTGGAAGAAGGGGTGCTAGAAGGGGAAGTGCTCGTCGCGGGTCACGACACCCCGGAGTACCAGCGGTCGGCGGTGGTCCCGCTCCGATGGGGTGCGCCCCGAATCTTGGTCCTCGACCAAGGGTTCTATAAGGCTCTCGGACACTCGCTCAAGGAAGAGCCTTTTCGCATTGCCCGGCTCTGGCGGCATCAGTTCGATCCCAGCACCGACCTCGTGGTTTCCACGATTCATCCCTTGCGAGATTTCTTTCCGAGCGCCAACGCCCAGCGCGACCGGCTGATCGGGGGACTGGCGCGGCGCCTGGATTTCGTCTGCCCGAGCCCGGGCGGAAACATGGAGAAGGTGGCCAAATCGGCCCTCAAGGCTGGCAAGAGTGTAAGAGTTTGGACAGGATCTCGTGTTTTTTCTGACCTCATCGCTTTGGGGGCTAGGGAATTGGCATGATGGTTGCGGCGTCAGATAGAGGAAACCAGGTGGCAACCCATGAAAATGCAAACCGAACGCCCTAAGACCTTTGGATGGACCGCCCAAGATTGGGCCCTCTGGGCCGCTGCGCCCATCTCGCTGACCCACCATCGCCCGCTGCGCAGACAGATGCTCCGGCGAGGGACCTCCCCGTCATTGCTGAGAGGTACGTATGGGTTTGAGGCGGAAAAAGGGTCAAAAAGGTTGAATTGACAGGCCCGGCGAAAGAGACTTCCGGGAATTCATCTTGTGTGAGGTAGATAAGTGATCCAAGCATCGCAGAGCGGAGTGACGCACAGTCTTCTGCAGCTTCTCCAATTGGATGACAAGCTACAGCAAGAACAGTTGCTAAGAGTTCAGCAGTCTGCGGCGGCAAATACTCAAGGAGACCTTGCGCAACGCCAGCTCATGGCCGAGCGGGCAATTCGCATGGCTCAGGGGGCTCTCATGGCCATCAGTTTTGATATGTATGTCTAAGTGCGGCGGGCGGCGAAAGTCCAGCATGATTCGGTACCCTAACGGTTGCCGCCCATGCTGGAACTGACGCCACGCTTTGCCCAACTTTATGAACTTCAAGCCGCGTTGTTGGAGCCACGGCTCGAGGCAATCGGTATCGGCCTCTCGACGTTCCAGCTCCTTTCCGCGGTTCGCGGCGCGGGGGACCAGGCTTCGCAGGCCGAAATCGCACGGCGGCTGGCGGTCACGCCCGCCACTCTGAGCGAGACGGTCGCCGGCCACGTGCGCCGCGGCCTTCTCGAACAGACTCGAAGTCCTCAGGATAAGCGCGTCCGCATTCTGGTGCTCACGGCTCAGGCCGACGAGCTTCTCGACCGCGCTCTCGTCGAGATCGGGGTCATCGAGACCCTGCTGCGAGAGTCGATCCCCGATACCGCTCGGGCCTCGCTCACCAAGACCATGGATCGCCTGATCGCGACGATGGAAAAAGCCCTCGAATCTTAACGCGGGCGCCGAGCGTCTTCTTCACATTCCACTAAGAGGAAGGCCGATGATCCGCATCGTTGGAATTCAAAAGGGTCCCACTCCAGACACGGAGTTCATCTTGTTGCAAAACCAGGGTGCCATGAGGGCACACCTGCGAGGTCACGCGCTCGTGAGTGCCCGCTGGTTTGGTGGGGCCGGGCCATTTCCTGTGGTCTTGAGCGATGATGTCTTTATCGCCAGCAGCCAATACGTTTGGGTCAGCAGCGGCCGCGGTACCAATGGCTGGGGCATGACCAAAGATGGCGCCCACATCTACAAGGTCTTTCTGGGCAGCTCGCAGGTCCTATGGGGCGAGGCGCCGGAACAGATCCACCTGCTGAACATCCAGCACACCTACTCCGAGCGAAGCCAAGAAGCCGTACTGGTCTAGGTTCTCAATCCCCACATCATTCCGCACAACCCCGCACTATCCCGCTCGCCGCCGGCGAAGCATCGCGACAACCCCGAGCCCCAGCGCGGCCAGCGTCCCCGGCTCGGGGACGGGGTCGGCTCGGCCGATGGAGAGCTGATTCGTGATCGGATCTCGCAAGCCGAAGTAGAGCTGATCGGTCTTCTTGTCGATGTTCATGGATGTCCACTGCAGATTCTTGGGGAGTCCTTCGACGATGCTCTTGACATCGAAGCGATTGAAGTCTCGATCATAGAGGTAGTACTGCCGCTTGTCGTTGCCGGCAAGTAACGCTCCCACCAAGCTCAAGCCCGAATTCGAAAGGCCCTCGCCATAGCGGAAGTCACCCTGCGCAAATCCCGGGAAAAAGGTTCTAACCCCGTTCCGCCAGATCCCGGCGAATCCCGAAGTGCCCGCATTCATCGACGAGAACACGACCTCGTCGTGGTCGTTGATGAAACTCGCTTCACCTTCGCCGAGCTCCACTAAATCTCCATTGGCTTTTTCGATCCAGCTCAGGGTCCACCCCGACTGGATCTGCTCATCCGAGGCGGAGAGGAGGAAGTTTCCCTTGCTGTTCACATCTGAATACCAGTTGTGGGGACCGATAGCATTATCGAACATTTCACCGGTCGCTGCGTTGTACCGAATCGCTCCAGTACGCAGAACACCGCCCCTGACCCAACTGCCTCCCAAGATCCATCCGCCTGCCCCACCGCCGATCACCCGGACGCTTGTCTCATAGCCCCAGCTTGGTGGCGGGACTCGTCCAAACTTGCCATTATAAATGTAGCCGTCGTTTTGCTGCGACGGATTGCCCGGGACGCCGTAGACTGGTAGCACCCATGTGTCTGCGGACTTGATCTTCGGACCACCCACAATCCCGAAACGATCGAAAACGTTGATCGATTCGGTAGGGGTTGTGACTATCACCTGCGGGTTGAATGGCGAGCCGTAGCCCGAGGACACCACTCCGTCTTGAGCTGATCCAAATCTAGTATCGGGACCCGGCTGCGGCAACGACACAAATTTGTACCGGGGCGCGGCGAGCACTGAACCTGCGACAGCAATGTTAAGAAAAATTAATGATCGTTTCATGGATACCTGCATTGTAATCCGATAAGCTGGGATTGCCACGAGTATTTTTCGCGGGAGAACGCCAAAAGTGTCAACCGCCGAATGCTCTGCGGACGTCCCGTCGGGGACCGGTCCTGAGCCCTACCTCCTCATTCGTACCTCCAAACGCCTGAACGCTCGCCGCTGCAATCCGCTGCACGGCTTACACTGCCACGGTCAGATGAGACGGAGCGCGGACGTCCCCGTCCGGGGTTGTTTGGAGTCCTTGCCCCGCTCTCCCTGGCGCCAGTAACTCCCAAGATCCTCTCCCTCAGGGAGAGGTCCGTGAGCCTTGCGAACGGGGTGAGGGTGACTTTGCAAGCACCGGATATTTTCTCTCAACCTACGCCTTTGAAAGTGCCACAAACCCCATTGATTCGGAGGCGGACTTTCCGGAGTGGACCTCCGGGGCGCAAGCGGAGCTGGAGCTCCGCGCTCCAGCGAGCCCCTAACCCCTAATCCCTGACCATTAACTCCGAATCGACCTCAAGCCCCTTCAGCTAACTCTGGCACCCCGGGGTTGGGTTTCCGGATGAATTCGAGCGTTCAAGATCTCTCGAACTTGGCCCGATCAAAACGAGCCCACGCTCCTTGCAGATGCGTGCGAGAGACGCTCAAGCCACGCGGCGGACGTCGAGTTCGATCGGGCGCAGGGCTAGTTTGCCGGTGATGAAGCTCCCGTCGGCGACGCGTCCGCCGAAGAGGAACTGCACCTCGTGCCGTTCCACCCGCCAGGCGTGGAGACCACGGAGTCCTCGCGAGACGTTTTCATCCCAGAGTTGAGAAATCTCGTGATAGACCTGACGCATCACACCTTTTTCGTGATCAAAAAAGCCCTTGACCTCGAACATCGGGTTCTGATCGTAAAACTCCTGGGCTCTTAGCCCGCTCAGATAGGGTCGCCGGTTCAGCACCGTCTCGACCTTTTTCCTGAGCTTTTCGACCTCGCGAGGGTCCACTGCCCGGCTGGTATTGCTCCATTGCCGGGTGATCGCCATGTACTCCAAATAGCTCCGCTCGTGCGTCATATTGCCCCAACCAGAAGAGATCATTGGCCAGTTGGGGCGGGTCTTTACTGGTTAGCCCACCGGTTTATCAGCCACCAACACGCCTGGTCGTGAGGCACAAACTTGGGGTGGGCCAGAACCTCGAAGGCGGGCAAATATCCCAGAGAGCCGTCGCCGTAGGTCCTGATCCGCTGGATCATCCTTTCGAGCTGCTCCTTTGCGATTCGGCATCGCTCTATATCGGCCAAGCTACCGCCAAAGCGGATGTGAGTCGCGCGGGCGACTTTGGCAAGGTCGTCGAACATCTGGCGCAAGGGAGCAAGCTTGGCGACCGCCTGTTCGGTTCGACCCTCGGCGTAGAGCTTGCGCGAGGCTTCGGCCACTCGCACGAACTCGATGGAGGCCCGGGCAAAGAAACAGACGCCCTTCTCAGCTTCACCCGGGGCGATGAGGATCGCTTCTTCAATCACCTTGAGAGCCTTGTCCCCGACTTCGCCGCAGAGTTCGTCGCTGTGGTGCATCCAGGCCAAAAATGGATTGGCGTTGAGCAACAGCCGGACCTTGAGCGAGCTCCGGATCTTGCCCGGGGTGAAGGTTCCGCCGCACTCGGCGAGCTTGTCCGACATCCGCAGGGCCCACTCGCCGTGGTCGGCGCTCTCTTCATAGTAGGCCCCCAACAGGCTGACATCTTTTTCTCCGCTGAGGATCGCGCCACTGGCTTTGAGGGCGGGGATCAGGGTGTCATAGGCTCCAAACAGGGCGCATTCCCAGGTCGTGATACAAACGCCGTGGAGGTCCATTTCGATCGCGTCGGCGGTGACTTCTTTGATGTTCCGCTCGGTTGGCCCGAGGTGGCACCAGGTGGCGTTGTAGGTCTGAATGGCTGGGCATCCGACGACTTGGAACCCGCGTTCGGTGAACTTGGGGGTGGACTCCCTGAGGCCATTGAAGTACTGCCAATCGAAGATGACGGTCTCCTTGGGCATCAGGTCCAGCGCCTCGGGATGTTCCAAGTACATGTCGCCCCACACTCCAGGAATCCGCCCAGCATCGATGACCTTTTGCGCCAGTGGGCCAAAGTGCGCGCCATAAAGCCGGGCCTTAGGATCTTCCACGTCGGGATACTCGGCGGCAAGGGCCTCCATTCGGGCCTGGCTGGCGGGGCTCGCGCCGAGTTGCCAGGTTTCGTCCCCCCCGATGTGGATCAGCGGGCTCTTGAAGATTGCGACGGTGTCGTCGATGATCCGGTCGCAGAGATCAAGGAACTCGGGATTGGAGGGGCTGGCCTGCATCCCGGCAAAGAGTTCTTCGCGGTAGCGCTTGCCGTGCTCGGTGTAGAGCATCCCCTCGAAGTGGCCTAGGAGATTGATGAAGGGGACAATTTGCAAGCTGGGGAATTCGCTCTGCAGCCGCTGGACGGTCTCGGGGGTCAGGCACCCCTTTCCGTGAGACCAGGGGGTGCTGGGGTAGGCAAATCGATGCTCCAGATAGAGGCCGAGCGCGTTGTAACCGGCGTCCAGCGACATCGTGGCGAGCTGATACAGATGGTCCAGCGTGAAGGATTGCTCGCGGGCGACGTCGAGCATCCACATGCGCAGTTGCATGTCCGGGAGCTTACTTCAGGAGATGGCCCAGCTTCTCTTTCTTAGTCTGCAAATAGCGTTCCCGATGCTCGTCGTAGGCCGCCACCATGGGGACAAACTCGACGAATTCCAGCCCGTAGCCTTGCAGCCCAGCCCGTTTGGCTGGGTTATTGGTCATGAGCCGGATCCGCTTGATCCCGAGGTCGGCGAGGACTTGGGCCCCCAGCGAGTAGTCGCGGGAGTCGGCCTGAAATCCTAGCGCGAGGTTGGCCTCCACCGTGTCCATGCCTTGATCTTGGAGCTCATAAGCGCGGAGCTTGTTGATGAGCCCGATTCCGCGGCCCTCCTGCATGATGTAGACCACGACCCCACGACCGGCTTCCTCGATAGTTCTCAGGGCGAGTTCAAGTTGGTCGCCGCAATCACACCGAAGCGAGTGGAGGAGATCGCCGGTCAGGCAGCTGCTGTGCATCCGAACCAACACTGGTTCGTCGGTCGCGACATCCCCTTTGACGATGGCGACATAGGGCTCGCGTTCGACCGTGGGTTCATAAGCGTAGAGCTGGAAGGTGCCGATTTTCGTCGGGAAGTCGATAGGTCCGGCCGCGCGGTGAATCAGGCGCTCGTGGTGCCGCCGATAGGCAATGAGGTCGGCGATGGTCACAATCTTGAGGTCATGCTTGGCGGCAAATTCGGGGAGCCGGTCCATCCGCATCATCTCGCCGTCGTCGCCGATGATCTCGCAACCCACTCCGACGGGTTGGAAACCAGCCAGCGCGCAGAGGTCCACGATGGCCTCCGTGTGGCCGGCGCGGACGAGCACACCACCCTTTTCGGCGCGGAGAGGAATGATGTGTCCCGGTCGGCCAAGGTCGCTGGGTTTGGCGTTCGGGTCGGTAAAAACCTTGACGGTCAGATTGCGGTCGCCCGCGCTCACGCCCGTCGTCGCGCCATGGATCGCGTCCACCGTCTCGGCCATTGCGGTCCCGTGGCGGGCGGTGTTCTGCTTGGTCATCATCGGGATGCCGAGTTCGGCCAAGCGCTCTGCGGTAGTGGGGATAAACGGGACGCCCCGGCCATGGGTGATCATGAAGTTCATGATCTCGGTGGTGCAGGTTTCGCCGGCACACACCAGGTCGCCTTCGTTCTCGCGGTCGGGGTCATCGACCACGATGATCATCTTCCCGGCCTTAAGGTCTGCGAGGGCTTCGGGAATGGTGGCAAGGCTCATATCTTGCCAATTCTACGTCAGATCTGCGGTGAGAATCCGCCGAAGTTCGGCCGCGTGTGCGACGGGGTCGTTCTCCTTCTCGACTCGCGCGCGGGCTTGGGCTGGTATTTCTCCCGGACTTTCCAGCGCCATCCTAAGAGCGGCCCCGAGCTCGGCCACGGACCCCGGAGTCACCACCCAGCCCGTCCGCGAGTGTTGAACCAGGTCGCTGATCCCGCCGACGAGGGTGCTGACGACGGGGATCCCGCTGGCTTGGGCCTCGAGGATCGCCTGAGGTGTGCAGTCGGCGTGGGTGGGAAGGGCGAAGGCTCCCGACGAGGCAAAGAGTTGCCGCAGCTCATCCGACTCCGGAGTCAGGCCGGGGTGCCAGTGGACGTTCGGGCTCGCGGGCTTTTGGTGACCGGTCACGAGGTGAAAAGGGGTCTCCCGCCACTCGGGCCGGGCCGCGAGTTCCAGGAGGGTCGAGCCGCCCTTGCGTTGAAATTGACCTCCGACAAAGAGGACCGATCGCTCCCGACCATTGGGGCGGAATGCGAAAGCTTCCAGGTCCATCGCCGGTGGCAGAGTCCAGGCCTGGGTCTGGTAGTCGCGAGAAAAGCCCTCTGCGCACCAGGTGGACATCCCGATGAACTTCGCCCCCGCCGCCGCCAGGCGAGAAAGCGCGCGCTCGCGGGCTCGTTGCTTTCTTTCGGGTCGGCCGAATCGGTAGAGATCGTTGAGTTGGCGGTGGCTCGCGTCGCCATAGACCGCGACTCTTGACGCATGGGTCAAGGGGAGCATTGCGGCTTCGCCATTGGTCGCGACCAAGACTGCGTCGCATCCTGATTTCAGAGCGGTTTCGGTCGCTCGGCGGACGGCGAGTTGTTTGGCCAGGGTTCGCAGGCCACGCTTGAGGGCAGGGTTGCCGAACTTCTCGGGATGAAACATCTCCACCGATTCAAAGGCGGAGGGGAGGTAGCGCTCCCAACGGGCCCGCACGACCTTCCAGCCCAGGGCATCGATGCAGACGACCCCGAGCTTCACGGCCCAGCCCACGCCGACTGAAACGCCTGAGGAATGAAGAGTCGCTCGTAATCGGTGATGGCAAAGCGATCGGTCATCCCGGCCACGTAGTCCACCGCGCCTTGGGTCCCGGCGTATCCGGTCGGGAGGCCTTGGTCGCAGTAGTGCTGAAAGAGGGCGCGGACGATGGCTTGGGCTTTGCGAATGTCCGGGTAGAGCACCGGATAACGGGTGTAGACCTCCTCGAATAACCATTCCTTCATGAAGTTCAGGGTGGACATCATCCGGTCACTCAGATGGATCACTGGTTGGTCGAGGCTGTGGACGATGGCATCCGTCACCATGGCCCCCACCCGCTCACCGTGCTTGCTGCCCAAGAAGGCGAGCTCGCTCGGCACCGATTGGAGCATTCCGCTGCGCAGGGCGTCGTCGAGGTCGTGGTTCAGGTAGGCGATGCGGTCGCTGATCCGGACGACACTCGCTTCGAGGGTACTGGTGGGTTCTCCGTCACGGGCCGAAAGGTCTCCTCGGCCCTTGCTGTGCCCCCCAATCCCTTGCCGGACTTCGTAAGTCAGGTTGAGCGGCTCGATCACATCGACCACTCGCAGGCTCTGGTCGTAGTGCCGGAAGCCGGGGACCTGAGGGTCGCCGAGGGCGATAAGAGCTTCATCGAGGGCCGATTCGCCGGCATGGCCAAAAGGTGTGTGGCCGACGTCATGAGCCAGGGCGATTGCTTCGATCAAGTCTTCATTTAGGCGGAGGGCCCGGCCAATGGTTCGAGCGATCTGGGCGACCTCCAAGGTGTGGGTCATCCGGGTTCGGTAGTGGTCGCCCTGGGGGTCGATAAAAACTTGGGTCTTGTGCTTGAGTCGCCGGAATGCCTTGCTGTGGAGAATGCGATCGCGATCGCGCTGAAAGCAGGTGCGGACGGCGTCCGGCTCTTCTTCCCGCTCGCGACCCTGCGAGTCGGACGCCCGGCAAGCGTGTTCGCTCAGGATGTGGTCTTCCCGGTCTTCAATAAATTCGCGAACGTGATGGGGCACGGTGCATCCTTGGGTGAAGCGCACCGGCCAGCACGCCTCACCTAACCTGGATTATGCGCGTTTGCGGCGGCGCACGAGCGCCATCGTTCCCAGCGCAAGTCCTAGGAGTGTTGCGGGCTCAGGAACAGGCTCGGCAAGGACATAGTCTTGTAGCGTCCCGTCAAGGCTCGTCACCCGGACGATGGCTCCCAGATCTGCCTCGGAGATCTGGGAAAGCGTGTCGAATTCAATGGCTAAATCTTGTCCCTCCATAAGGCCCGCCCCGCGAGAGGTGAGGACTAGTCCGACCGAAGAAGATTCCCAGTTCAGTTCGTCCTCGGTGAGAGGAAGTTCGGACCCGAACGCAGGGAAATACAGATCGCGATCCACCCCATTGGCGTCGAGGAGACGAATATCCCAGTTCAGCCCTTGAGCGAGCAAGCTTGATTGCATCCCGACGGCCAACTCCTGGAGATTAACCCGTCCGGGCTCGAACATGAGATCAATTCGGGCGATGCTCTTGCCCTCGAACTCGGTGTTTTGCAGGTAGTACTCGTACTTGCTTTTCCCGTCTGGACTCTTACCCTTGAGCTTGATCTGGCTGTTGTGACCGATGCCGTCTCGCATCACGCTGGTTAACGAAAGGTTCACTTCGTTGATCTTTTCCGTGTTCTTAAACAGATTCGTGTTGGAAGTTCCTGCTTCGTCATCACGCTTAAAGGTCACGAGCTGAGTTGCGTTGGTCCCCTTGACCTTGATCACGTCGTAATACGCTGCATCGACTGGTTCTTTTCGGTTGTCGTGCTCGTTAGGGGCTCCTTGCCAACCGTTCGTCATTGAGAAGTACGTGGAGCCGTCCCTCTGCTCGTATCCAACTGGGCTGAGGTAGTGCCCGATGGGCTCCCCGGGCCAGTTCCAAGTTGCCGTGAAGACCTGATTGGCATCAATCAGTCCCCGCATTTTGCCGAGGTTGACGTCGGAGTTCCTGCGAAGCGAGAGCCCGGTACCCTTCGTTGCGGAGTATCCGTGGCCAACCGACTTGAGATAGGCAAACAGTCCATCTTCAACCCCGCGGCCGCCGGTTCTCACCTCCTTCTGGGTTCCGTCGGGGAGCGTCTTGATCGAAGCCTTGCCGTACATGGTATCGGCAAAGCTGAGCATCATCGTCCGTGTTGTGGCGTTCCACTCTTTGCGGACATCTTTAGGATCCTTGTGGGGAATAAGCGGTGTCTTGGCATTCAGGTAGGCGGGTTTGTTACTGAAGTGCCAAAGGAGGTTCATGTAGGCCGCCGAGCCGCATGTTGGCCCTTTTTGGGCAATGTCTGGAATTCCGGCTACGTTGGGCTTTCCATTCAGGGTGGGATCGATACTCCAGCGGATTTCGGCCTGGGACGCAGTCGCCAAAGCCAGCACAAATAGGCCAACCAATACTTTCATTTCTCGTTCCTTTCAAGACATCGATTCAGACAACTCTGAAACGATGAAAGTATACGACAGAAATGTTAAATTTCTACTCTCGCATGGAGCAGCCGCTCGAATCCTGTTCGGGTGCGTTGGTGGTGTCGAGGGGGACGGCCTCGGTGCCGGCAACCTCCGCGATCAGGCCATTCATCTCGGCGAGGATCTTCTTGCTGTAACCCGGCCAGAGCTTTTCGACTTGTCCGCCGGGGCGGATGAGCACCGAGTAGACCGACTGCGGGGCCTGGTAGATGGCTGCCACCGCTCCTTGAGGGTCCATTCCCATCGGATAGGGCACACTCATGTTGACCTTATAATTACTAGAATCGAGTTTGGGTCCTTTGATCACTCCGAGAACGTTGAGCTTGCCCTCATAGTTCTTGGCCAGTTGATTAAAGAAGGGTTGGGCGTCGATCGAGCACGGGCACTCGGGCAGGGTGAAGACGACCAAAAGGGGCTTGTCACTCCAGAGGCTGGACATGCGAATCTTCCCTTTTTCGACGCTGTCGAGCTGAAAATCGACCGCGTCTTGAGCCTTGGCGTTAGCGGCTTTTTGACGCATCGTCTCGGTGACGGGGTGCCGCGGTTGCCCGGGGAGGCGAATCACCCCGGCTTGGTAGAGCATCACCGCGCTTCCCAGCGAGAACAGCCCAAACAACGTAAAGCCGATGGTGCGCAAGCGCATGACGTAAGTTTACTTGGTCGTGAGCCAAAGTGCCGGGTTGGCATGGGGCGGCGGGTACAATTCTCGTCGAGCCTCGAACCCGCTTCAACGGTGCAGCGTGTCGCGGCCACGAACTCGTGCCTGCTTGGCCGAGTCACAGGAGTCCTTCGTGGCGAAACCGGCACAAATTGAAATCAAAGATTCTCCTGCGGACATTGAGCGCTACTACCGTGAGATGCTCGAGATCCGCGCCTTCGAAAACCGGTGCAACATGGTCTACCGACAAGGCAAAGCGGGTGGCTATCTGCACGTATACATCGGGATGGAGGCCACCGCAGTCGGCTGGCTCCACGCGATCCGGCAGGGTTATGACTACATCATCACCGCTTACCGCGACCATGCTCAACCCCTGCTTCTCGGAACCGATCCGGTCAAAATCATGGCCGAGATCATGGGCCGCAAAGATGGCCTGAGCAAGGGCAAGGGCGGCTCGATGCACCTCTACGATATCAGCCGCGGATTCTTTGGCGGCTGGGGCATCGTAGGCGGCCACACCCCGCTCGGCGCGGGACTCGCTTTTGGTAGCAAGTACAAGGGTGAAGACCGAGTGACCCTCTGCTTCCTGGGTGATGGCGCGGCCAATGCCGGAGTCTTCTTCGAGAGCCTGAACATGGCCGCGCTCTGGGACCTCCCGGTGATCTTCATCATCGAGAACAACGAGTTCGCCATGGGTACCCGCCTGGAATATCACGCCGCCGATACCGAGCTTCACAAGCGGGGCTTCCCGTTTGGCATGAAGCACGAGCGAGTGGACGGGATGGACCTCTTCCAAGTGCTGAGCGACGCCCGCCGAATCGTCGACTACGTTCGGACCGAGCAAAAGCCAGTCCTGATCGAGATCATGAACTACCGATTTGCGGGTCACGGCGCAGCCGATAACGACCGCCAGCTCTACCGCACCAAGGAAGAGGAAGAAGAGAACTTCCAGCGGGATCCGATCAAGCGACTTGAGAAGTACCTGCTCGACAACAACCTGATGACCCAAGAGAAGATGGAAGCCATCGAGGCCGAAATCGAGGATTGGGCGGACAACGTTCTGGCAGAAGCGGACAAGTCGCCGTTTGCCGATCCGAGCGAAGTCTATACCGACGTTTACACCGACATGATGCCGGAGGTCGGACACTAATGCCTATCGAAACTCTGACTTACCGCGAAGCGATTCGCACCTGCATCATCGAGGAGATGGACGCCGACGACAACGTGTTTGTCATGGGCGAAGACATCGGGCGCTACCAAGGAACCTTCCGGGTCACCCAGGGGCTCTTCGACAAGTATGGCCCCCGCCGGATCATCGACACCCCGATCGTGGAACCTGGAATCGTTGGGATCGCGACCGGAGCGGCCATGACCGGACTGCGACCGATCGTGGAAATGATGACCATGTCCTTCAGCATTCTCGCCCTGGACCAAACCATCAACCACGCGGCCAAGATGTATTACATGACCGGTGGCCAAGTCAGTGTCCCGCTCGTCATCCGAGGCCCCGGCGGTGCCGCCAACCAGCTCAGCGCCCAGCATAGCCACAGCATGGAAGGTTGGTACGCCCACGTTCCTGGTCTGAAGGTCGTGGCCCCGGCTTTCGCCGAAGACGCCTACGGAATGCTCCGGACGGCCATCGCCGATGACAATCCGGTCATCTTTACCGAGAACCCCGGCCTCTATGCCATGAAGGGCGAAGTCCGCACCGGCGAAAAGCTGAGTATCCCCTTTGGCAAGGCCAACGTGGTCCGCGAAGGCACCGACCTCTCGTTGATTGCCTATAGCCGAATGGTCCACGTTTCGCTGGCTGCCGCCGAAAAGCTGGCTGAGCAAGGCATCTCCGCCGAAGTGGTGGACGTTCGCTCGCTGTTGCCGCTTGACGAAGAGACGATCTTCAACTCCGTTCGCAAGACCCACCGTGCGGTGGTGGTCTACGAGGACTGGAAGTCGGGTGGATTCGGGGCTGAAATCGCCTCGCGGATCGGCGAGCACTGCTTCGACGACCTGGATGCCCCGGTCGGTCGAGTCGGTGGCCTCAACGTCCCGATGCCCTACGTCCGCTCGCTGGAACTGCTCTGCATTCCCAACGAGAACGACGTCATCGAAGCCGTTCAAAAGCTGAAGTAAGGGAAGGGATAGGCCTCATAGGTCCTATAGGTCTTATAAGACTTATAGGACCTATCTTTATTTAGCTGCTCGCGCTGGAGTAGCTGCGCATGGCGTGTCTCCAGAACATCCTTGACGCGGTGAGCCCAAAGGCCGCCCAGGCAACGCCCCCGGCTACAGTGGTCCAGGCGACCTCTCCTCTAATCTGCGACACCGGAGCACTAGCAAAGAACGCCAGCGGCAGATAGAAGAAAAAGAAACGCCGGGCCGCGACCCCGTAGATGTCGATCGGGTACCGGCTGACCTGCATCGTGGTCTCACCGAGCACCCAAAGGTTATCGACCTTGACCCAATAGATTCCCAGGGTCATGAAGAAGAGGTTTAGCGAGTAGTAGAGCGCGATTGCGCACAAGGTCAGAACCGCAAAGGCAACCCACTGAACGAGGTCAGGGGCCGGATTGCGAGTGCTGCCGTAGTAAATCACCATTCCCAAGGCCACGGCCAAGACGCCCAAGCGATCAAAGTTGAACCGGCGCGAGCTCACCCAAAACTGGCTATCGACAGGTCGCGTAACGATGAGGTCGAGGGTGCCATCTCGCACGTTGCCGGGGACCTCCATCAGTGACATCGCGAACCCCTCAATGATCGCGGTGACCAAAAAGCAGGCTCCCGTCAGCAAGAGCATGTCCTCCTTTTTCCACCCGGCGACGTTGTCGGTATTGCGATAGATGACGCCCACGATGAGCACAAAGAAGAAGACCCAAATGAGGTTCTGGAGAATCTTGGCGATGAAGTTGCCGCGGTATTCCAGCTCCCGGGTGAGGGAGCTGCTGACGAAGCTCCGATAGATGCGCCAGTACCGCTTCACAGATCCAATATACTGCGGAGGCAGATGATTTCGGTCCTCGTCGTGGTCTTGTCGGTGTTGGTCGTCTCGGTTTTGGCCGGGGATGGCCTGCGCGCCGGGCGGCTGGGCTGGATGGACCGGTGGGAGGCGGCCGGGGTGGCCGGGCTACTGGGCCTGGGCCTTGCGGGCACTTTGGGATTCTTGCTGGGGATGTTCACGGCCGCGGCCGTGCCCGTGGCGGTCATCGGATTTTTGGCTGGAATGGGGATTTGGGGCTACAGGCGCCGGGGTCCGACGCCGATGCCTACCCCGCATTGGATCCCGCTTCTCGTTTTGGGATTCTTCGGGGTGATCAGTGCGGCCGCGCCCAGCACCTCAAGTGACTGGGACACGATCGCCTATCACCTCGCCGTCCCGAAGCTGTGGTTCCAGGCGGGCCGGATCGTCGAGATCCCCTTCATTCACCATAGCTACTTCCCCTTTGCCTTCGACACGCTGTTCTTGGTGACCCCCAACTCGCAAGCAGTCGCCAAAAGTTTCACGGTGGTTGCCTCGCTCCTTGGGCTGCTGGCCATCTACGGCATTGCCCGCCGCCGGGTTGGGTCGGGGATCTGGGCCGCGTGGGGATTTGTGGGGATCCCGATGGTGGTCTGGCTTACTGGCACGGGGTACATCGACATCCCCCACGGGCTAGCTTGCGGATTGGCCATGCTCTACGCGGGCGAATATCTCGCGGGTCTCCGCCGCGGGGGCCCGGAGCCACGCCCTCGGTCCGGGGAGTCCGAACCAGAAGCCCTCACCGCCGACTTGCCCTCCCCGGACCTCCGCCCCGACGCGGCGGAGACTCCCTCCAAGGTCGAGGCCTTTTTGCTTGCCGGAATGTTTCTCGGCCTTGCTTGTGCGACCAAGTACACCGGCCTCGTTTTCGTTCTGGCCGTCTGTTTTTGCCTTGGCGTGGGGCTCCTGGTGGCTCGTCAATCGCTCGCTCGCGCGGTCGGGCCCCCGCTCCTTTTGGCGGCCCTCGCGATTGGCTGGATGTCCCCGTGGTTGGTGCGCAACGTCGTCCTCACGGGCAACCCGGTTTACCCGTTCCTCTATGAGCGGCTCGGCGGCGACGGATGGGATCAGTGGCGGGCCGACATCTATCGCAACGAACAGCAGACCTTTGGCGTCGGGCGGACCGAATCGGGGCGCGACCTGACGCGCATCCCGCATGCGATCTTGGGTCTCGGCTATCAGCCCGGGCGCTATGTCAACCCAGGTCAAGAGACCGGGGGCGGGCTGCCGTTTGGCGCTGTCGGCGGAGTGATCCTCCTCGCCCCCCTCCTTTGGCTCATCCGGGGGCGTCGGGAAACGGTTTTGGCCTATGGTCTTGCCTGTGCGGGCCTCGGAATGTTCCTATGGTTTTTTCTGAGTCAGCAATCGCGCTATGCCACGGCGCTGATCCCAGTTTCGCTAGTTTGTTTGGCTTGCCTTGCCCGCGATCCGCGGTGGCGGGTGCCTCTGGCGGGGCTGATCGTGCTCCAGGTGGCCTATGGCGGCCTTTATCTCGGCTGGATCCAGGCCCAACCTCGGGTGGCGGTCGCGGTCGGCACACAGACCAGAGAAGATTATTTCAAGACCATGGGCTTCGGTTGGCCAGAGGCGGCCCAGGAGATGACCCAAGAGCTCCGCAAGACCCAAAAGGAGCCGAAGGTCGCTTTGTTCGAGGAGGTCTTTGGCTACTACCTCGACATCCCCTACCTATGGGGGAATCCGGGCCACTCGACCTTGGTCCGATTTGAGCAATACGACGCTCCCCAGCCCCTGATGGCCCGGTACCGAGAGCTCGGCGTCACCCACATCTACATCAACTTTCGCTACATCGCCGAAGACCAGCGTCGCAACTGGTCCGGCGGGGGGGTGGTTCCCTATCAGGGCGAGCAGCGAGAGGCGATGATGGCCGACGTCAACCGGCGTTGGTTGGTGCTGTTTGCCGATGCTGTTGTCGCCGGAGAGCTGCGGCCGATGCGCTCGTGGGGGAACGATCTTTTGCTGGAGGTCAGCAAGCCGACCCTTGGGGGCGGTACACCGTAGGACTGAAATCGTGGACCAGGCCAACATCACCATTCCCCTCGACCTCAATGGAGGGCGTTCGGAGCTCGAATTTGAGCGCCCACGTGGGATCAGCCATCTGGAGGTGCGCACCGGATTTGCCCAGTTGCAGGTGCAAGAGATTCCCGAGCCCTTGCTTGACCATCGCCTTGAGGTCCTTCGGCGGCTGAGCGAAAGCGGGATCAGTATCGACTTTCTCAAGTTCACCCAGGAAGGGTTGAGCTGTGTTGTGGCCCAAGAGGACGCAGTACGTATCCAGGGCGCGCTCGAAGGCGTCCCCGGGCGGGTTTCGGTTTTGCCCGATCGGAGCATCTTGCTGGTTCATGCCGTGAACATGCGCGACGAGGAGGGCCTTGCCGCCCGGGTGGTCTCTCTGGCCATCGCCTCCGGGGCCCCGCTGGAGCAGATCGGGGATATGCACGACCGAATCTTGATCGTGACGACCGCCGAAGGAGCCGTGAGGATCCAGAGCGAGCTGGAGAAGAGCGGGGAGGCCCTGGCCCGATGAAGATCAAGGTGATGAAGTTCGGTGGTACCAGCGTGGCCACTCCCGAGGCCCGGGGTCAAGCGGCTCTGCGCGTCGTGAGCGCGGTCGAACAGGGGTTCAGCCCAGTCGTCGTGGTCAGTGCGATCGGCCGACGAGGAGCCCCCTACGCTACCGATACGCTGATCCAAGTTCTCAAGGAGATCGACCCCACCGTCCAGCCCGATGCTCGCGAACTCGACCTGATGGTGGCTTGCGGAGAGATTCTCTCCGCCGTGATCTTTGCCCACACGCTCAAGACCATGGGCCGACCGGGGCGGGCCTTTCGAGGCGGGCAAGCGGGGATCCGGACCGATGACGTCTTTGGGAATGCTCGGATCGTGGGGATCAACCCGGTGACGCTGCTCCGGACCCTGGAACAGGGGGTGACACCGGTCGTCTGTGGGTTCCAGGGGGTCTACCTTCCCGATGGAAACTGGCTGGGTGGAGAGCTCACGACCCTCGGCCGGGGCGGGAGCGACACCACTGCGGCCGCTCTCGGAGCGGCGCTGAAGGCCCATTCGATCGAGATCTTTACCGACGTGGAGGGGGTCAAGACCGCCGACCCCGACTACGTGCCTCGCGCCCCGACTCTACGGCAGGTTAGCTATGACGAGGTAGCAGAGATCGCTCACCTCGGGGCCAAGGTGCTCCACCCCCGGGCAGCGGAGATCGCCAACCGGTTCAACATCCCGCTCCGCGTCAAGAGTACGTTCTCCTCGGATCCGGGAACCGAAGTCGTGCGGACGGCCGACGCCAACAAAAGAGGTATCACCGGCGTAACCCACTCGGGCAAGCTCGTCTACCTGCAGTTTGACTTTGGGGATGTCGAGCCCGACCACCTCCGGCAGCTCGAATCGAGCGTCTACGCCATGATGGCGCGCTATGGGCTGAACCTCTTCATGATGAACTTGAGTCCGCAGGGGATCGGCTTTGCGGTGCCGCGCGAGCAGTATCCGACGGCCAAGGACCTGCTGGATGGGCTCGTGATCCCTCTCGATGGGCCGACCTCGGTCGTTTACCTGTTTCAGATCGGCCAAGTCCCCAGCCGAGAGGCCGAGACTCAAGCAGAATTGCTCGGTCCACTCGGAACGATTCGAACGGTTCGCATCGAACTAACAGAAGGATGCACCATGGTTTCACTGATTGGCGCGGAATACCTTGCAAGGCCCGGTATCTTCTATCAGGTACTTAATGGGTTAGCGAGCGAGCAAATCTCTGTACTCCAAACTAGCGACAGCGATCTCTCTCTCTCATGCCTTATCCCTGAGTCAGAATTGTCACGTTGTGTTGCCTATCTGCACGACATGTTCCAGCTGCATCAGGTAGGCTAAAGCTCATGGTTGAGTTGCCAAGGCAGCGTCCCGCCGTCATGGGCATCCTCAATGTGACCCCCGATAGCTTTTATGACGGGGGAAAGCACGATAAGCCCGAATTGGCCTTTGACGCGGGAATGCGGATGTGGCGAGGCGGGGCCGACATCATCGATGTGGGCGGCGAATCGACCCGGCCCGGCGCGATGCCTGTTGGCGAGCAAGAAGAGCTTGACCGAACGATCCCAGTAGTCGCCGCTCTTGCCCGGGAGGGCGTACTTGTTTCGATCGACACGATGAAGGCGGCGGTGGCCTCGGAAGCGCTGCGAGCGGGGGCCAAGATCGTCAACGATGTTTCGGCCTGGGGGGATCCCAAGATGAAGCAGGTTTGCGTGGAGGCTCAGGCAACGGTCTGCCTCATGCACATGCAAGGGGTGCCTCTCACGATGCAAACATCGCCGGCCTACATGGACGTCGTGACCGAGGTGAAGACTCATCTGCTCCTCAAGGCGGCCCAGGCCCACGCCGCGGGACTTCCCAAAAGCCATATCTGGATCGATCCCGGCATCGGCTTTGGCAAAACGCTCGATCACAACATCCAACTGCTTCGAGAGATTGGCTCTTTGGTGGCTACCCAATATCCGGTGTTGGTCGGAATTAGCCGGAAGTCCTTTCTCGGAAGGATCTTGGGAAGCGATCTTGAGCCAGCTCCGCTCGAGGTCCGGTTGGATGGCGCGCTCGCGATTCAAGGCAAGTTGCAGTGCCATGGCGTCAAGATCATCCGAACGCACGACGTGCAGCCCACCCGGCGGGCGGTGGACTGCATCGCTAGGATCTACCCGATCTAGTTCGGCGGCGGAGCCGCGTTGCGATTGCGAAGCAGGACGTGGAAGATGCCCAAGGTCCCGCCGATGGCGAGACCCAAGATCAGAGCGGGGGCCAGGATCTGATTGCTTCCCCCGGCATAGTATCCGCCAAGCCAAAAAAGGAGCCCGACGAACTCGGTCATCCCGCCACGAATGATTCGGCCGAGCTTGGTTGCTTGGTTCGCGGTGCGGTCCAGGGCCGCGCTGGCGACCAGAAAGGAGCCCCAGCCGATCAATACCGTGGCGATTCCGAGGAGAATGCTGCTCACTTGGTTGGGTTCGGAACGAAGGCTCCGCCGCGGCAAGCCTTGAGGTAATTCAGGGCGTAGACCTGCCCGGTCATCTCAAGGTCGTCACGGTAAACCGGATCGTGCCAACCTTCGATGTCGATGGCGCCGACAAACCCGGCTTGCCGGAGGATCGTGATCACGTTGTGCCAGTTGGTATCGCCGAAGCCCGGAGTGCGGTGCCAAACCACGTGGCGGCCGCTGCGCGTGCCATATTCGCGGACGACGTCATGATCGACGGTGGCATCCTTGCCATGCACGTGGTAGACCTTGTGGGCCCACTTGCGCAGGTTCTCGATCGGGTCGATAAAGCTGACCATCTGGTGGCACGGCTCCCATTCGAGTCCCAGAGCGTCGCTGGGGACGGCATCAAACATCATCTCCCAAGCTCGGGGCGAGTGGGCGATGTTCCACTTCGGACTTTCCCAATATCCGCCCATGTCGCAATTCTCAAAAGCGATCTTGACCCCACACGCTTCGGCGACCTTGGCGAGCTCTCCAAACACTTCCTTGAATCGAGGGATGTTCTCCTCGACGCTTCGATCTTCTTGGGCTCCTGCGAATCCGCAGACGACGTTCGCGCCGAAGAGGTGGGCGCCCTCGATGAGCTTGCGCCAGTCGGCGGCGGTTTCGTCATCGACGAGGGGATTTCCGTACATTCCGACACTGCTGATCACGGCTTGGTCTCCCAAAACATCAGCGACTTGCTTAGCGGTTTCTGCCAGATCTTGTCCCTTCAGAGATTGCCAGTTGGTCAGTTCAAACGATTCAAATCCGTGGGGCAATATTTGTCGAAGGTAATCCGGGGAACCTTGCATTCCCGCCAAAGTGCCAATGCGAATATCGCGGTGATTTTCACGATTCATGGTCGTGAGGTTACCAGTTTGGGTCGTTGTTGGCTCAATTATTGCCTCGGAATTGCCAATAGATGAAATGTTCTTCGACTCTATGATTCTTTCTGACCTGATTCGCCACCGCTATTGGATGAAGGGTCCGTCTCACGACGGGCTGATCACCGGGTGGGTCCAGGAGGTTGACGGTACCGAGCTCACCCTGAGTCTGAGCATGAACGATGAGGTCGTAACCGCCCCCAATCAAGTGTTCATTTGTTCGATTTCGAGCCCCATCGGGAACACGCAGTTCCGTTGCCGAGTGCTCCATCGACAGGGCGAATCGCTTCGAGTGCTCATCGAGTCGGGAATCCACCTGGCCGAAAGCAAGGAAGGTGCGAGGACCCTGCTCAACGGCAGTGTGATCGTTCACTACCAGGGCGAGCAGATTATGGCCGAGCTGGTCGATGTCTCTGCTCGTGGGATGGGAATCCGGGCCCCTTTCGCCTTTCCGCCGAGTACCAAGGTGAGCTGCTCGCTGGACGTCAAAGGAAGCAAGGTCGAAATCTCTGCCACGGTGATGTATAGCCACCAAGAAGCGGGCGGAAACTTTCGCTCGGGGCTGCGTCTCGCCTCTTTGGATCGACTGACGGCCGCCTGGTGGTCGCGCCTCACCTCGGATGGTGCCGAGGCGATGCGCCGAGAAGACGAAGAAGCGAGTTGAACTTGAATCTTCAGAAGCTACTTCAGGTTTCCGACAATGGAAACTACAGTGGAAAGTAGCGCGATTCAAGTCACCGATCTTCACGTTTCCTATCGGACCAAAGGTGGGCAGACTCTCAAGGCCGTGCAGGGGCTTAGCTTTGCCGTTCAGCCGGGCGAGGTCGTGGGATTTCTGGGTCCCAATGGTGCCGGCAAGTCGAGCACCATCAAGGCCCTCATGGGCTTTGTCGAACCCGATGGCGGCAGTGCCTCGATCATGGGTCTCCGGGCCGGGTCACTCGCAGCTCGCAAGCGGGTGGGCTACCTTCCCGAGGTCGCTCTTTACTATCCTTACCTGACCCCCATCGAGACCCTCACCCTTTTTGGCGAGCTTCAGGGTCTGCGCGGTCCCGAGCTCCGGAAGGAGGCCATGCACCTTTTGGAACTCGTCGGCCTCAGCGAATCCTACCGACGCCAGAATCGAACCCTGAGCAAGGGGATGCTCCAGCGCGTTGGCATCGCTCAATCCCTCCTCGGAAGCCCCGACGTCTTGATTCTCGACGAGGTGACCAGCGGCCTTGATCCGATCGGGCGACGGGAGCTTCGGAACCTCCTCAAGGCCCGACGCGATGCAGGCTGCACCCTGTTCTTCAGCAGTCACGAGTTGGCCGAGGTCGAGATGCTCTGCGACCGACTTCTTCTCATCGATAAGGGCCATCTGATCGAGGAGCGCAAACTCGACGATCTGCGTGACCAACTCCGCGAATTCGAGGTCACCTACACTGGGGGCCCCGTGCTCTCCGATTGGAGCGAGGACATCGAAATCGGCGAAGGTGGCGCGGTTCGGGTGCGCTTTGGTAACCAAAGCGACCTCCTCCAAGCCATCGACCGAATTCATCAGCAGGGCGGAAAGGTGATCGAGATGATTGCCCGAGAAGGCTCGCTGGAAGACTACTTTATCGACACGATTCAGAGGGCAGCATGAGATTTTTCGTACTCAAAGCACTCACCCGTGGGGTCGTCATCGACTCCGTTCGCCGCAAAGATCTGTGGGTGGTCGCCATCCTCGGTCTCCTGATCTTGCTGAGCGCTAGCCTGCTCGGATTCTTTGGGCTCGATGGCCTCCAGAGCTTTGTGAAGGACCTCGCGACCAGCGTTCTTGGGATCTTCACCACGATCATCGCCGTTTTGGTCAGTGGGCGCATGATGCCCGACGAGATCAAGAATCGGACCCTCTATCCGCTTCTCGCCCGGCCCATCAGCCGGTGGGAACTGCTGGTCGGAAAGTGGCTCGGCGCGGTGGCCGTGACGTGGATCTCGTTCGGTTTGCTGCTTGTTACCACGAGCCTCGCTTTGGCGCTGTTCCGCGTGCCGTTCGAGCCGGTGATGCTGCAATACATCCTCCTCAAGATGATCGGCCTGGCCATGCTCTGTAGCGTGACCCTCCTCATGAGTCTGCTGATGACGCCCGCTGGAGCGTGTGTCATGAGCCTGATCCTCGCCGCCGGAACGGGGATGATCGTGCGGGCTATGACGATGGCCTTTGAGTTCGCCTCTCCGCCGGTTCAGTTCCTCTTCAAAGTGCTCAATGGCCTCTTGCCCCAATACGGCCTTTTCGACGTCGGTGATCGAGCTGCCAATAGCGGGTGGGGACCGGCTCCGTTGTGGGTGGTCGGGGCGCTCCTAGGCTACGCGGCGGTCTATTCGCTGGCGATGCTTGTCTTGAGCTGGGCCCGGTTCCGAAGGCAGGCGATCTGATGGCGAAGTCGATTCCGTGGATTCCGCTCCTAGCCCTCATCGGGGCGGCGCTTGCCGGGATGGGGGCTCACCGGCTCCAAGAGCCGTTGCGTCCCGCGACGGAAGTCGCCGGTCTGAACGCCCACGAGACCCACGCCGGGGCGACTCTCTTGGGCCAGTTTCGGACAAACATCTCGGCATGGCTTTGGCTCCGGACCGACCGCTATCTGCACAACGGGGTGGAGATGCGCCCCCTGACCGACCAAGAGCTGGCGGCGGGACAAATGGGAGTCGGAACCAGCGACAACCATGAGAAGGACTTGCACGACGATAGCGCGATGCGGACCGTGGTGCCAAGCCAAAGCGAAGATTTCCGAGGCTGGATGGGAGATGTCGAGCGGGCCACCAGCACCTATAAGGACATGACCAACCACGGTCACAACTCGCCCAAGACGGCCCTCCCACTCTTTCGCCTGATGACCTGGCTCGACCCCCACTTCATCCGGGGTTGGACCACCGGTTCGGCGGCGATCGGCTGGGGTCGAGTCCCGGGTTCGGAGGTCAAGATGATGGCCTATCTGAAGGAAGGCTTGGAAAAGAATCCTCAGAGTGTGGCGATCCACATGGAACTAGGAAGCGTTAAGGTCCGCCGCCAGCGCGATTTCCGAGGAGCAATCCCCGATTTTGCGGCTGCGATCCGTTATGGCGGGCCCAACCTCGAGAAGCTCGGCCCCGATGATCAAGAGGCGCTTCAGGATGCCTTCCGCTGGAAGACGCTGTGTCACCGCGAGATCGGGGACTACGAAGGCAAGGTGGCTTCGGCCAAAGCGGGTCTCCAACTTTTCCCTGAGGATTCCCTCTTGATGCGACTCCTTCATGAGTCGCCGCTCAAGACCGTTCCTGGACAAAAAACCCCCGACCGGGTGGAAATTCCTGAAGAAGAGGAAGAGCACCACTAGGCGAGCCGAGGGCGACGAGAGGGGGAGCGCATACGTCATCATGCTATAAGCGGATGGCGGCTCCCATTTCCTTTGAATTCCGGCGGATCCAGGCCCTCGACCCTCACACCGTGAACCAGATTGCGGCCGGTGAGGTCGTGGAGCGCCCGGCTTCGGCGCTCAAGGAGCTCCTCGAGAATGCCATCGATGCGGGCTCGACTCGGATCGAAATCGAGCTCATCGATGCTGGCCGAACCCGGATCCGGGTTCGGGACAACGGGTCGGGGATTCCGGCCGAAGACCTTGCCCTTGCTCTCCAGCGTCACGCTACCAGCAAGATCCGCTCGGTCACCGACCTCAGTCGGGTGGGGACCCTAGGCTTTCGAGGCGAGGCCCTGCCCAGCATCGCCTCGGTCAGCCGATTGACGCTGCGCTCGGGGACCGATGGGAGCGTCCGGGCCGGAGTCCAAGTCGAATCGGGCACGATCACCCCGTTGCTGCCCGAGCCGGGACCGATGGGGACCGAGGTCCTCGTCGAGGAGCTGTTCTACAACACCCCAGCCAGGCTCAAGTTCCTGCGAAGCGACGCCACCGAACTTTCCTTGTGTGTGGAAATGGTCCAGCGTTTGGCCCTGGCCTATCCCGGGGTCGCGGTGCGTTTGGAGCACAACGGGTCGGAGCTTGTGCGGACGATGGGCGAGGGCAACGTCTTGGAGGCGCTGGCCAGCATCTGGGGTCGGGAGCTCGTGCGTGGGCTGGCCGAGATCGACCACTTTGAGAACGGGGTCCGCGTGCGAGGCTTTGTCTCGCCGCCCCACCTCACCCGCTCGAACCGATCCATGCAGTGGTTCTTCGTGAATCAGCGTGCCACGCGCACGCGCTCGATCGGGACGGCTCTCGACGTTGCCTTCCGTTTGATCACGCCCGAGCGGCGTTTCCCGGTGGCGGCCTTGTTCCTCGATGTCGATCCGGCCCGGGTGGACTGCAACGTCTCGCCCACCAAGATGGAGGTCAAGTTTCAGCACGAGGTTCAGGTCACCGATGCGGTTCGGCACGGGATCCGAGAGGCCCTTCTGCGTTGCGGCATGAACCCCGATGCGGGAGCCATCCTCAAGGCCAACGAGGCCCTCCAGCGGGAGACTCCGGCCAATGATCCGATGCTGACTCTGTTCGGTCTGGCGCGGGGGCCGGTCGGCTCAGAGGGCTGGACGAATTCGGCTCCCCTGCCTCATCCGCCGCCGTTAGAGCCGAACCTGGACGGAGATTCTCCAACTGCAATTCCCACTGGCGGCCGGGCTTATGAGAGCCTCTTGGAGGGTTTAAGGATCATCGGTCAATCGATGAATACGTTCATCATCGCCGAGAATCACCAGGGCCTCCTCGTCGTGGACCAGCACGTGGCCCACGAGCGGATTCTCTATGAACGCTTCCGCCGAAGTCTGGGCCGGGTCCCCGTTGAGCGGCAAGCGCTTCTGATGCCCGAGACCCTTCACTTCGAGTCGCGGCAAGCGGTCTTGCTCGAAGAACACCGGGAAGAATTGGCCCAGTTAGGGTTCGAACTGGACCCCTTCGGTGCAGGATCGTTCCTGCTCCGTTCGGCTCCGGCGGCTCTGCGGGGGCGGGATCCGGTCAAGATCTTGCGCGAAGTCGTCGAGCAGATGGTCGAGGGCGGGAGCGGTTGTGTTGCCCCAGCTCGGGACGCGGTCTGGATCATGGCCGCCTGCAAGATGGCGGTCAAGGCCGGCGATCCGCTCTCCCACGCCGAGATGGAAAAGCTCTTGCTGGATCTGGGCGAGACCGAGAACCCTTATCTCTGTCCCCATGGCCGTCCGATCACGCTCGTTTTGGGAAGGGGCGACCTCGAACGCCGGTTTAAGCGTCACTAGGCCGGACAAAAGTGGAAACGAGTCAAGAATGCCCGCGAGCGGGCTCAGTTCTCATCGTTTGCTTGTTATAATGAAAGCAATGAAGCGAAAAGGGACCATTCGAATGATTGCTCTCTGGCTCAGCTTGAGCCTGTCGCTTCTCGTCGCGCCCTTGGCTTCGGCCATGCGCTGCGAACCCTCCAAGTGTTGTTGCCCCGTTGAGGGACTCCGTTGCGAAAAGTGCACCTGCACCCTCAAAGCGGTGGATCCGGCTCCGGCCGATCGAGACGTGATGGCCCTCGCGCCCCAAGTGGCGTTCGAGATTCCGGCCTACCCACATCCCGACTACCTCCAACCGATTCTGAGTTGGACGTGGGCCACTGTGCCGGCTCGACGATCGTCAACACCTCGAGGGCCGCCCGACCCCGAGACCTCAGGTTACGCTGGCCGTGCGCCACCCCACTTCCGGACCTCGCTGTAGACGTCCGGAGAGAACGGAGTGACTTTCACCTCCGTGAACTCCCCCGAACCCAATCAGAACAGGAGTTCAAAAATGATCAAGACCCTTTTGGCCCTCGGTGGCCTGACCCTCGGCGTCTTCGCTGCCATCCCCAGTGGAGCCGGCAGCAGCCTTCCGAACGCTTCGGCCTGTCAGTGCCAAGTCGGCGGAGACTGCACCTGCGGCTCGGACTGCAAATGCGGAACCAAGGCTAGCGCCTGCCAGTGCGGCGACAAGTGCGAATGCGGGAGCAGCTGCGCTTGCGGCAAGTAATCCTGCTGACGGCGATCTTCGGGGCTTCGGCCCTGGGGGTCGCTGCCCCGGAAGTCACGGATGAGGGCGGACAAGCGCGCTGCCCACTGTGAGTCGCGGGTGGATACGGCGCCGGTTCGGCGTCGAATAGTCGCTTTCTGCTCAACACCGTGATTGCTCCGACCACCGTCACCCGGGCGGAGACCTTCCTTTGGTACCAAGCGCGTCCCGAGCTTCAGCTCGGCGTCGCCCACCTATGGAAGCAAAACGCACTCCGCTACCTGGCCTCGATGCGCCTAGCGCCCGAAGGAGCCAAGACTCTCTCGATCAGCGTCTCGGCCGGGGTCCAGGGGATCGGCACCGGGAACCCGGGCTATGCCCTGACGGCGGAGAAGAACTTCGCCCTCGCCAATGGCGATCGCCTGAACGCCTATGCGGGCGTCGGGCTCCGGAGCAACGAGTCCCACGGCCACCCTCTTTGGGGTGTGCGCTACAACTGGAAGAACGGACTCGGGGTGGGCCTTCAAGATGATGGCCACGATCGACATCCGTTCGTCACCTATGGCCGAGGGAGCCATTTCGGCGGGGTTTATCTGATCGAGAGCAAAAGCCTCGGCATCATGATTGGCCGCCGCTGGTGAGACCAATCGAGATTCTTGCCCTCGTTAACGCAATCTTAACGAGGGCCTCCGGCATACTGAAAGTGTGCTTGGCTTGCTTGTGCTTGCGTCGCTGCCCTTGGCGGCTCCAACTGAATATCGAACCCCCGCCGGAAACCGATACGCCGAGGTGATCCCGGGGGGCGAGACCGTCTTGCCGAACGGTCGCCTCTTGACGCCGGTCGGTAGGCGGCTCTACACCGGGGCCGATCTGTGGCAACTCCTCTCGAGCCCGGACGGGAAGCGCCTAGTCGGCATAGACGAGACCGGTTTGATTCTCTACCCGAGTGATTCGGCGGGATCGAAAGAACGTGGGACTCGGCTGGCCGCCAAGGACTGGGCACCGGCCATGGTGTTCTTGGATAACAACTCATTGGTAGTCAGCACGGGCGAGGCGGGCGGGATCGCTTGGGTTGACTTGGATCCCCAACCGCGGATTTTGCACGAGGTCTCGGCCAATACCGAGACTTTCAAGAACACCTACTTGAATGACTTTGCGATCTCGCCCGACCGGCGGACGCTCTATGCCATCCACATCGCCCACCAGCGCTTGCTGACCTACGACCTCGAGACCAGGAAGCTGGTCTCCTCGGTCGCTGCGGGTCGCCAACCTTACGCACTCGCGATGGACGCCACGCGCAATCGATTGTACGTGGCCAATATCGGGATCTTTGACTACTCGGTGATCGGTGCGCCTCGCGCCGGTGAAGGCAATTCGCGTGGCATCTCGACCCCCGCCTTTGGCTACCCCAGCGCCGAAGCTCGTGACGGGGTGGAAAAAGAGGGTCGCCGGGTGCCGGGCCTCGGGGATGACCAGAGTCCGGAGGCCCACAGCGTCTTTGCCTACGATATCACTCAGCCGACTCAGCCAAAGATCGTCGCGCGGCAGAAGACCGGGCTGATGATCCACGCCCCAGCCGATGGAGGAAAGGCGGTCGGAGGATCGGCTCCCTGTGCCCTGCTCTCGGCTGGAGACCGAGTCTGGGTCAGCAATAGCAACAACGACACCGTCCAGGCGCTGGACCCGATCACGCTGAAGGTGAGAGAAACGATCAAGCTCACCCCGACCAAGGAATTAGCCAAGCTCCGGGGAGTGATCCCCAGTGGGATGACACTTTCGGCGGATGGTCAGTCGCTGTATGTGTGTGAGAGCGGGCTGAATGCTCTGGTCAAGATTGACGTTAAGACTCGCAAGGTCGTGGGTCACATCCCGACCGGATGGTTTCCCATGCAGGTTCGCCGGATTCCGGGGACCAAAAAGCTCGCCGTGGCTTGTCAAAAGGGTCTCGGACGCGGCCCGAGAGGGATTCCACGGGCTGAATCGGATGAGCGGTTTGGACTACCCGAGATGCCCGGGATGATCCAGGTGTTGCCCGAACCCGAACCCGGTGAGCTGGCGGCGCTGAGCCAAAGGGTCCTGCGCAACAACGGC
Source organism: Chthonomonas sp. UBA2391 (assembly GCA_002343825.1). Classification (GTDB taxonomy): domain Bacteria; phylum Armatimonadota; class Fimbriimonadia; order Fimbriimonadales; family Fimbriimonadaceae; genus UBA2391. The sequence continues at coordinate 8,402 of DDSL01000126.1, read as the reverse complement.
CTTATCCCCGTGGCACGGGGCCCACTGACCGAAGGGAAAAAGGTGGTGGCCCCGGGGCTCGGCGTGCCGAGTCCGATGATCGAGCATGTGGTCTTTATCACTAAAGAAAATCACACTTTCGACGGAATCTTCGGTGAACTCAAGGGCGCACGTGGCAACGCGGACTTCGCCCACTACGGCCGCAACGGCTGGATTCAAGCGAAGGGCCGCGACCTGCGGCTACCGATCATGCCCAACCACCTGAAGCTGGCCGAAGAGTTCGCGATCTGCGACAACTTCTACATGGAACCCCAGGCCAGCGGCGATGGCCACCGATGGCTGGTCGGAGTCTATCCGAGCCTTTGGACGACGCGAATCTTTTACGCTGGTTGGGGATTGCGGCTGGACAACACGGCCAAGGGCCGGCTCGCAAGCATCGGTAGCGATGGAAGCCAGATTCCCGAGGACTACCTCGAAAACGGGAGCCTCTGGGAGCACCTCCACCGAAACGGGATCGAGTTCCGGAACTATGGCGAGGGCTACGAGCTACCCGGCACCGACGAGGGGTGGATGACGAACCGAGCCGGGACCTACTACCGGATCAATCACCCGATGCCCAAGGTCCTCTTCGATCGGACGTGCTTTGAGTTTCCGGCATACAACACCAACATCCCCGACATCGCGCGCGCGGATTGGTTCGTGGAGGACCTCCAGAAGAACTATCGAAGCAACGGCAAGCCCTTGCCCAAATTCTTAAACATCGCGATCTGCAATGACCACGGCGCCGGACCAATGCCGAACCGCGGATATCCCTACACCGAGAGCTTCATGGCCGATAACGACCTCGCTCTTGGGCGGATCGTCGAGTGGCTGACCCAGCAGCCCGAGTGGCAAAAGATGGCGATCTTTGTCACCCAAGACGACTCGGGCGGGGACAACGACCACATCGACCGGCACCGCAGCTTTGTCCTCGCGATCAGCCCCTATAGCAAGCGCGGCTACGTCGGCACCGAGCACTCGAGCATCATCAGCATCCTCAAGACGATCTACCAAATCTTTGGGGCGGGTCCCAACAACATGTTCGATGCCGTAACCACCGATCTGAGTGATCTCTTCAGCACCCAGAAAAACCTGACCGGCTATCGCCACGTCCCAGTCGACCCGAGGGTCTTCAAGCCGGAAGACACCTTCGACCCCACCGATCCGAAGTTCGAACGCCGTCGCCGGGAGGCGGCCAAGATCAAGATGGACGATCCTGAGTATTTGGAACAAATGGAAAAACCATGAAACGTGCCTTCACATTGATTGAACTGCTAGTCGTCATCGCGATCATCGCGATCCTGGCTGCGATCCTCTTCCCCGTCTTTGCTCAAGCCAAGGGCCAGGCCCACAAGACCACTTGTACCAGCAACCAGCGCCAACTCGGCATCGGGCTGATCATGTATCTGGACGACAACGACCAGATGCTGTTCTTCTTTGGGCATTCGGTCGATCTCTCGCGCACCGCGGCGGCCCCGCATGGCGCGACCCGGGAGAACCGCTGGTGGAACCAGATCCTGCCGTACACCAAGAACAACAAAGGGTTGCTGGTCTGCCCGACCGACGCCAGGAGGGTTCCCCACAGCAGCGAAGACGGGACTGCGGGCAAGCCGCTGGTGCCTCGGAGCTACGTCGCAAACCGCGCTGTAGAGGGCCTGAGTCAATCCGCAATCGAAGACCTCGTGAGCATCGTGATGGTGACCGAGAAAGGAGATCCATTCGACGATAGTTGGTTCGAGCCACCCAAGAATCTCTATAACAAGTCGGGATTTACCCAGCCCGTGCTCGCGATGGATCGTCACAACGGCGGGGCGGGGGCGATGTTCCTTGATGGCCACGCGGCCCTAATGATGAAGGGGAAATGGCTGAGCGATCCGTGCGGGATCCCCTACTCGGGCGTGCAGGTGATGCGGCAATATCCGATCCCCGCGACGCCGGGGCGCCCGGACCGGACGCCGTGGCACGAGAAGTGTCCTAACTAACCCGCTATCGGCACGACGCTATCCGGGTTCTGATAGCCCGGGTAGTTCATCTTTCGGGTCACGCCGTAGTGGTGGAGAAGGTCCTCGGGCAACGCTAGCTGGTGCAAAAGCTCAGCCTCGCGGGGGGTTGCGGCCAGCCACTCTGCGGCGGTTGCTTCGTCGAAGAGGATCGGCATCCGGTCGTGGATCTCGCGGACGATGGCATTGGCCCCAGTGGTGAGCACAATGAACTGAGGCTCAAGAGACTCGCCGTCTTCGCTCCAGATCGCGGCCATGAGGAGCGGGGTGTTGTCGATGCGGTGAAAGTAGCGGGGATGTCGCTCCCCGGCGATGGTGGTCCATTCGAAGAACCCACTCGCCGGCACAATCACGCGCCGGTGGGTGTATTGGGCCCGCTTCCAGGCGTTCTCAAGGATCCCCTCACTCCGCAGGTTGATCAGCCGATTCTTAGCCCAGTGCGGCTGATGGCCCCAGCTCATCCGATCCGCAGCCCACTGGCCCCCGCTGCGCTGGAGGATGGGCACGTAGTGAGTTGGGGCGACATTGAAGAGCGCCTGGTGCCCAGGCGGTAGAGGAAGCCCATCGAGCTCCTCCACCGCCAGCGCATAGCGGGCACACATCAGAGTCCGAAGCCCTGACGCCCGACTAGGGTCGGGTTCCCACGTGGCGACGCAGGACCGCCAACTTCGGGAGCCTTCACCCGGATATCGGCCCGCCAGGTGATCGTTCGGACAGGATTGTCGGCGGCATCGGTGGTGATCGTGATCGTCCCCGTCCGGACGCCCAGAGTCGACGTATTCAGCACGACGGCATGGGTATTGGCGCTTGCCCCGGGGTTGACGAAGAAGCTGGACGTGGGCACGGTCGCTCCGCTGGTGCTGGTCATCGTGTAGTTCAACCGCTGGAGACCATTCGTCCCCCAGAGGGCCGTGTTGGCCGTGTTGCTCACCTGGAACGTCCGGCTCTGCGAAGAGTTGACTCGTACGACGCCGAAGTCGATGAGGTTGGTGCTGACTCCTGCTTGGGCGGGCAGCCGAAGATCGAGATAGACCGGTAGGTGGCCGAGCCCATCGGCGGTATTGATAAGAGCCTGGGCGATGGTGGGCCCGACCATCGAGTTATTGGTGGTTGCCAGCGGCGCATTGTAAGCCGACCCGTCGTTGCCCCAGCAGCGGTAGCTGTGGTTGGGGTCGTTCCAAGGCTGAGGGTCGGAGGAACTGTAGTTCTTGAACGGGATGCTTGGATTTCCGATGTAGTCGATGCCCTTGCTATCGAAGAGGTCGGCGGAAATCAGGATCTGGTCGAACCGGTCGTCCATCTGGGTGGCCGGATCTTGGGTATTGATGTTGCGCGTCGCGGCGGTGTTATTCCAGTTGCCAGGACGGTTGATCGGATCGAAGAACCGGCCGGCGTTGTTGATCTCGCTTCCGACGAGCTTTTGGTAAGCCGTTTGGGTCGAGTTGGGAATATTAAAATCGGCCCCCACGAGGAAGTGCCAATCGGCCGGCAACGTTTCGGCATTGCTGCGAATGAACTGGGCCTCGGCAAGTCGGCGGTCGAGATCGCTGGTGGTCGATCCCGACTTCATGTGGCTGCTATACATGGCGATCGTGGCATTGGCCCCGGCATAGCCGACCGGGCGGATATCGTATCGCATGATGTTTCGCGGGATCGCCGGCGGATTTCCGCCCGACGCCACGACCGTCTGGGCGATGAACGTGACCCGGCTGGTGCGATAGAAGAGGGCGCTATCGGTGTCGTTACCATTGACGAACGGCGCCGCCTGCCAGTCTCCGGGACTGCCCGGGGCCGAGTTCAGCAAGTTTCGGAAGGTGTTGACCGCAGTCTGGGAGATGAACTCTTGGCCGATGAGGACGTCGAGCTGCATGCTGCGGCCCTGAAATTCGCCGTAGAGCGCGGTCTGGAAGTCGGTGACGCGGTCGCCGTTGTAGTTGGTGACGTTCCAGGTGCAGACGCGGAGGCGGGCCTCTGCGCCGGAGACCAGGAGCCCTGCCGCAAGCACGGCTCCGACCCAAAATCGATTCATGCCTCTATTGTGGCCGGGGTGGGTTAAGAAATCGCCCTGGTATTCCGTCCAGACTCGGGCAAATTTTAGCGATTGAACCTAATGGAGACGGTTGAAAAAGCCCAAAAGGAAAGGTACTATCTGCAGACCGCACTGCCCCTTAGCTCAGTCGGTAGAGCAGCTGACTGTTAATCAGCGGGTCGTTGGTTCGAGTCCAACAGGGGCAGCCATCTTTTAGACGCGAAACCTACTCATATCGAGTGGGTTTTTTCATTTTGGGATGCCGCTGGGAAGAGTTCTGGGAAGAGTTGTGTCCGTCGTTGGTTCTCGGAACGAGCACCGAGGCGAATTGTCCGTTTTGATTATTTTTGTTTTCCAAGGCTCCCTGTCCGTGTCGCGGCTTGCCGGGGGGTGGCCGTGGATCCCGCTCGGGGCCTGGATCGGGCGGCGCGGGCTGGGGACCGCAGCGCGGGGGCGGGAATTTTCAAGAAATCTTGCTTATTTTTTCGGTTTCCGTCTAAGGGAGCATGGACGCGAACTTCTGCGGTTTTCGTGAACCGCTCCCGGCTCTCGGCGGACAACTGCCCGGTGGTAGTAGACCGTCTTTCCTACCTCTTGTGGAAGTAAAGGGCAAGTTTATTGGCTTGAAGCTTTACCGAACAATCGGTCAGCCGTCTTCAGATGAAAATTCCCGGCGCAGCTTTTGCGTGCAAAGGAATCTCGATCCATCCTCAGCCGCCTCACAAACCGGTGCGGAAAGCCTCAAATCCCGAATACGAGTTAGGTCCGGGGTGCCGGCTTGTTACTAGCAGGAGTGAACGATTGCGCTCCTACGGATACAAAGATGAAACTCATCAAGACAAGTGAAGTCTGCGAGCGGCTGGCCATCGGCCGCACTCACCTCCACAATCTTGTTCGCAGCGGCAAGATCAAACCCGTCCATATCGGCAAGCGCGGAGTCCGCTACTCCGAGGCCGAGATCGAGCGCTACATCCGGGAAAACTCGGGTGGGCAAGGGGGCAACAATTGAGGCCCCCGCTCCTAGAGTCGCACCGGCAGCACCTGGTGGACGGCTCGGGGATTTCCCCGGAAATCATCGACGAGATGGGTGCTTGGTCAGCGACGACCAAGGCCCAACTCCAGGATCTCGGGTTTCGTCAGCCCGAGATCCGGCCCCCGGCGCTGGTGCTCCCGGTCTTCACCTGGTCCGACCCGGATCAGCCCGTCTATTCGCGCATTCGGCCCGAGGTTCCGCGACTCGACCCCAAGGGCAAGCCGCGAAAGTATGAGCAGCCCTCCGGCCAGGCTTGCCGGATCTATTGCTTGCCCACTGCACGTAGGCTCATCGAGGGATTGCAGGGTGTGGCCGAACGACCTGCAGCCGCGCTCCCGTATCTCTTCCTCACCGAAGGCGAAAAGAAGGCGGCGGCCCTGGTCTCAAAGGGCCTGGCGGCACTCGCGATTCCTGGGGTTTGGAACTTCAAGAATCAAGATGCACTCCGCGGCGATTGGGACCTCATCGGTCTCAAAGGGATGCCAGTTTGCATCCTCTTCGATTCCGATGCGGCCACCAATGAGCACGTGCGCAAGGCCGAGGAACGCCTGGCCGAGTTGCTGAAGGCCATGCAGGCAAAGGTCTATCTCTGCCGATTGCCTAGCGGGCCGAACGATGGAAAAATCGGCGCGGACGATTTCTTCATCGGGGGAGGAACGGTCGAAGACCTCGCCGAGCTCATCGAGGAGTATCAACGGCCCCAGCCCGAGGCGCAATCCAAGCCGAGTCTCACCGAGGACCTGGTCCGTTTGGGCCGAGAACAGGCGACGTTTTGGAACACCAACGAAAAGGAGCCCTTTGCTACGATCCGATTGCCCGCTGGCGGGTTCGATAATCTGCCCGTTAAGGATACGAGATTCCGAACCTGGTTTTCGGGGGAGGTCTTCCGATTCCGAAAGCTTACGGCCCCCCGCGAAGCCCTCGACCGAGCCATCGATAATCTGGCATGCCATGCCCTTTATGAGGGACCAACGCTGGAAACGTCCATCCGAATCGGGCATGCCGATGGAGCTGTTTGGCTCGACCTCTGCGACAAAACTCGCCAAGTTGTGCGGATCGATGCGACCGGTTGGGTTTTGGTCCCTGATGACCAATGCCCCATCCGCTTCATCCGGCCCAAGGCTGCGGAATCGTTGCCCGTCCCCCTGCCCGGAGGAACTCTGAACGATCTCAAGGAACTCCTCTGCGTGGATTCCGATGGATTCACCGCGATCAGGGCCTATCTGCTCGGGGCCTTCATGCCCCATCCGGGCGGTTTCCCCCTCTTGGTGGTAACGGGCGAGCAGGGGAGCGGCAAGAGTTTCGGTTGCACAGTGCTGCGCGAGCTCTTAGATCCGACCAGGCTCAACCTGCGGCGCCTGCCCAAGGCCGAAGACGATCTGGGAGCATCGCTCAATTCGGGGTATCTGCTCGCCTTCGACAATCTCTCCAGTCTGCCGACCTGGCTTTCCGATTCGCTCTGTTCGCTGGCCACGGGCGGGGGGATTTCGCAGCGCCAAAAATATACCGATGCTGAGGAGCACATCGTGACCGGACGGCGACCGGTTCTGCTCAATGGGATCAATGACGCGGTCTCGGCCCCCGACCTGGCCGAGCGATCCCTCTTCGTCGAATTCCAGAGGCCGCCCGATTCGGCCAGAAGAGCAGAATCCGACCTCGTGGCCGCTTTCACCTTCGCGCGCGCGCGCGTGCTCGGGGCCTTGCTGGACCATGTCGCGCGCGCCGTGCGAGACCGGGAGAAGGTTCGTCCGCCGGGGAACTTGCCGCGGCTCGCGGACTTTGCCCTCTGGGTCTATGCCGGGACTCCCGAACCCGACCGCGATGAGATGTGGCGGGTCCTCGGCGAAAATCGCAAGGCCAAGAATCTGGCCACCATCGAGTCGGACGACCTAAGCCAAGCCGTGCGGAAACTCGCCGAAGAAGGTGGGTTCATCGGCCCCGCCCGCGATCTCTTCGCCTTGCTCAATGAGCGGCACCAGATCACCAAGCCGAAAGACCGTCCCGAAGGGTGGCCTGCGAGCCCCGATGCGCTCGGCAAGCGGCTCAAGCGGCTGGCCACGGTTTTCTCCTCGGTCGGGATCGTGGTCGAAAAGACCCGCACGCGAGAAGGAAGTTCTTGGCGCATCGTCCCCCGCAAAGAGGGCGAAGAAGTGCCCCAAGTGCCACAAGTGTCACCGGAGGCCTGTTTTGAACCTGAAACGGGGCCAGACGGCAGTGGCACTTGGGAGAACGCACCCACGGAAGTGTCACAGGAAGTGTCACCGGCTGTTTCGCTTGATTTGAACCTAAATCCGGAGGGTGGTGACACGTGTGGCACTTGTGACACTCTTTCGCTTCCTCTGGACCAGGGCCCGGTCAGAAAGAGGGTGCTGCTATGAAGAGCCGCCTTGGCCAGTGGCTTTTGGCCCAGGCGCGGGTTCGCGGCGCGCGGTTCGAGCTGACCGCCGATGGGCAGATCGATGCGGATCTGCCCGACCGCTTTCCCGAGGAACTCTTGGCGCAGATCAAGGCCGGCCGCGAGTCGGTCTTGGCCGCGCTGAAGGAAGAGGCGGGGTTCAGGTCGGCCCTGGCGCAGATCTGCCCCGGCCTCGGGACCCCAGTGGTCCACCTACCTTCCGGCGAAACCGGCCGAATCTGGGGCATCTCGCCGCACGGAGTCACCGTCGACTTCGGCCCCGGCCGCCCCATCAAAACACTCGACCCCAGGACGGTCTCCCTCCTGCGGTGAATTGTCCAATACTCGGCACGAACCACGTTCAAAGTGCGCAGAGCGGGCGGTGCGCCCTTGCTTGCCAGCCCCTACCTTGCGTTAAAGCCGGGTGCGACACCGGAGTCCGAGGTTAACCCCCGAAAGTTCCAGAATGTTTCAATCCTCACCCGGGGTTTAGGCCGGGTGCGACGTGACCTCGCCCCGAGCAGTCGGGACCTCTCCAAGTTTCAATCCTCACCCGGGGTTTAGGCCGGGTGCGACGGCTGTCGATGGTGCCGACCGACTTGAGGCAAGCCTTGTTTCAATCCTCACCCGGGGTTTAGGCCGGGTGCGACGGGTATGAGCAGCCGGGGCTCTCCATCGAAAGCATCGTTTCAATCCTCACCCGGGGTT
>DDSL01000126.1:0-166 GCA_002343825.1 Chthonomonas sp. UBA2391 | reverse complement strand
GTTTCAATCCTCACCCGGGGTTTAGGCCGGGTGCGACGTCTCGGGCTTCAGCGCGTCCATCGTCGCCTTCAGGTTTCAATCCTCACCCGGGGTTTAGGCCGGGTCCGACACCGACCGGGACCGGCACAGTGCTGAACACCATCCTGTTTCAATCCTCACCCGGGGT
>DDSL01000123.1 GCA_002343825.1 Chthonomonas sp. UBA2391 | reverse complement strand
CGGCATCATGGTGGCGCGTGGCGATCTCGGTATCGAAATCCCTGCCGAGAAGGTGCCTCTTGCACAGAAGAGGCTGATTCAGACGGCAAACATCGCCGGGAAGCCGGTGATCACCGCGACCCAGATGCTGGAGAGCATGTTGACCGCTCCCCGACCGACCCGGGCCGAAGCGAGCGATATCGCCAATGCCATCCTTGACGGGACCGATGCGGTCATGCTCAGCGGCGAAACTGCAGCCGGCAACTATCCGATCGAAGCCGTGAAGACGATGGCCCGCATCGCGGAAAAAGCGGAGACCCACTTTGATCACGAGGACCGTTTCGACACGCTCGCCCTGAGTTCCAGCGCTCCCGACTTTAGCACCCAGGCGGTGGCCAAAGCCGCCGTCCAGCTCGCCACCACGCTCAAGGCCCGAGCGATCGTCACCACCAGCACCAGCGGGCTCACCCCCCGGATGGTCAGTAAGTTCAGGCCCCGATGCCCGGTCCTCACCGCCAGCTGGAACCCCCGCACCCAGGCCCAGCTCAGCGTGGTTTGGGGAGTGGAGGCGGTCTACATGGAGATGCCCAGCACCACGGATGAGATCGTCGCCCGGGCCATCGACCAATTCATGAGCGCGAAGCGGCTCAAGATTGGTGACACAGTGGTCATCACCGCGGGGGTTCCGGCCGGAAAAACGGGCAACACGAACCTTATCGAAGTCGAAACCCTGAAGTGAATGTGATACAGTAAAGGCAGAGGTCGCTAAGGATGGCAACTCGATGGTTTATTGGCACCACGCTCGTGGTGATGGCAGTCATGTTCGGGATCTTTATGAGTCTCGGCAGTTGGAAGGCGTCGAATCGGCAACGTGAGGAAGCCGATGCCGCTCACCTTGAGCTACAAAAGCTCCAAGATGAGCAAATCCAGATCACTCGTGAAAGAGCGGCCATCGAGTCTCCGGCCCACCGTGAAGAGGCCGCCCGGGCTCGAGGATATCTTCGCCCCGGTGAGAAGCGCCTTGAACTCCCCTAAGCCCTCGGTCGTCTGAGCAGAGTGATGATCGGATTTTTGCTAGGGTCCCTATTGGCGGTTTCCGCCGAACCAGTGAAAATTGCGTTTGCCCCGTCTTTGCGCGACTGGGCGGAGTACGAGGATCAGCTGACGTATACGACCAAAGAAGGCGAGAAGATTGAGATCGTCCGCCGCCGCAGGGTTGAGGCCAAGCAGAAGGATTCTCGCGGATACATCGGCCTGGAGGCCAAGATTGAGGTTCTCAGCGAAAAATGGGACGGGGAGCTCTTGCCCGAACCCGACCCCCCGATGGTAGAGCTCCGCATGGATTCCGTTCGCGCGGATGGGACCCTCGCATTCTTTTCGCCGGACCCCGAAGACCCGGGCCTCCTTTTTCGCTTCCGCCGACTTGAGGCGATCGGGCTGGGGAACGGGGATCGGTCGGTCGGAGACCGATGGACCGTCCCCGCCCCGGGTGACGAAGATCTGGACATCGCCGCGGCTGAGTGGACGGTCAAGTTGGAGCGTCTCCAAAGGATCAAGACCGACCCGTTGACCCGGCTGACCCTGGGCTATTCGGAGCCCGATAGCAAGCTGAGAGCGACCGGATGGGTGGAACTCATGGCCGGCGGGGGATGGAGCGAGCGAGGCGAACTCACGGTGAAAGAGATCCCGCTCCCCAGCAGCGACGAACCCCCGATGACGCTCGTTTGGAAGTGGATCGCCAAGCGCGCCGTCGTTGCCGGGACCGACCCAGGCGAGTCGTTTTAGATCGGTGCTAAGCGTCGCTGAAGTGGCGATTTCTTTGTTGGTGTTGCGAACTTCTTTCGAATTGATAACCTAGTGACGAAAAGCGGTCCTCTTGGCCCGAGATTCGGGTAACTTATGGGCTGTTTCGATGGGTTCTGGGTTATCGTTTGTGAGAATGCTCGCGTTGTTGATGGCAGCAGTGTGCCTCACCCTTCAGAGCTTTCTCATCATTTCGCCCCAGACACCCCTAGGAAGGCACTGTCCAACTGCCCAAATTCAGTGGGTCCGTGATCGGATCCCCACGGGCACGTCCTCTGAACCGATCCGGTTGATGAAGGTCCGTAAGCCCAAAACGGGAGAAGTTGAATTCGTACAGTGCCGATGTGCCGAGAAAAAGGCAGCCGAATCTTCCGAAAAGAAGATGCTCTCAACCCGGTTCGAAATCCAGCCGACTCTCTTTCTCTTCGAGGAGGCGGCAGGCTTGCTGATTCCGACCTATCGGTTGCCCAAGAGCATCCTGGGCCCAGATGTCAAGTCTGACTACCGGGATTGGTGCCCGTCTCCGCAAACCCCTCCCCCGTTGCTAGGTTGACACCCTACCGCGCCACAACCTCGACATACTGCTCCGTCAACTGACTGAGCTCTAGCCACGGCTTTCCTTGAAAGCCAGTCACTTAGCAACAAAATGAACAACATCAATCGAATCGTTCTCTCCGCGATCGTCGTGATCGCCGCCGCTCCGCAGTTTGCCGCTGCCCATGGTGGGATCTACTTCCACCATGTCAACGGTCAACCCGCCCTCGGTTGGAACAATCCGTCCACTGGACTCATCGATGCCTGGCCGGACCGCGTCAGCCGAAGCAACTGGAATTGGCATACGGCAACTGGTGCTTTCTCCAGCTCTAGCCCCTCTTGGAGCACGAAGCCCCGCGAAGGCGACATCCTCGGCTTCCGAGTTTTGACCTCGCTCCAGAAGTGGGATGACACCCTGGGGATGTTCGTGGATTCCGCTTTTGACGCCCGGATCACCTACACGATCGCCGGGAACAACTACCAGGTCATCACGAACCCCGCCAACGGTACGGCAGGCTTCGAGTTCGCGATGACCTCGAGTATCGCGCCTGACTACTGGCACCTGCGCCACTCGCTCCACGGCGTTGCTCAGGATAATCCCGACGCCACCGGAGTCTATCGGCTGAACTATGAAGCCCGACGCACCTTCGTGGCCTCGATCGACGACGCCGTCCTCGGTACCCATGCGGCCGGGACGACCGTTGTCTATCCCGCCTTCGGGATGCTCTTCAATCGCGGAGCCGCAACCGATGTCTACGACCGAGCTTTCGGCTACGCCAAGACAAACGTCGTGCCCGAACCGGCAACCCTCGCGGCCCTGGCGCTAGGATTGGCGGGTGTCGCCCGGCGCCGCAAGTCGCGCTGAAAGGAGCATGGCCATGAAACTCATCTCTTGTAGGGGTTTGGTTTTCTTGGCGATGGTGGCGGGGGTGGTCCCCGCCGCCATGCCCCATGGCGCGACGATCCACCATTACCGAGAGAGTGGCCGCCCCGTCATCGGCGAACTGGACGAAGACGGATACCTGACGGAGAAGTCAGTCTGGGTCACGCCATGGAACTGGATTGCGAGCCAAGGGGCGTTTAGCACCTCGGATCCGGGCTGGTCTTGGGATTCCACGGTCGAGTTCAGTCATTCGCTGAGCTTTCGAATCGTGGCACCCCTGCGCCGCTGGAACGGATTGGCGTTTGTTCCGTCGGGTCGCCAAGTTCGGATCACCCTCGGAACCAACACACTTCTCACCTCATCGACCAGTCCAACCATGGGCTACGCCACGTTGGTCGGGGCGAATGACCACTTCCACTACCGGTTTAACCTGGTGGGGGTGGCCCAAAATGACCCCACGTCGGTCGGGGTCTACCGACTCGACCTAGAGGCGATTCATTTGGGTGGACCAAGCGCTGTCACTTTTCCGCGATTTGCACTCTTGTTCAATCGAGGGGCGGCTCCGGCGGTCGTGAGTGCAGCAGTCAGCGCCACCCAGCTACGAAACCCGGTCCAAGATTCACCACTCGGAGCTCCTGGGAAGCCGACTTTGGTGGGCCGAAGGGGTCTCTAGCGACGCTTGGTTCTCCTGGAAAGGTCTCGCCTTTCCAGGAACTCCTCCTTAGAATTGATGGCACATGGTCACGTGGACAACAAACGAACTGCCTTTACTCTGATCGAACTTTTGGTCGTCATCGCGATCATTGCGATCCTGGCGGCGATCCTCTTTCCCGTCTTTTCATCCGCCAAGTCGGCGGCCAAAAGTGCGGGATGTCTCAGCAATCTAAAGCAGATTGGCCTTGGCATGAACCTCTACATGGGGGATTGGGAGGACACTCTCCCGCTCGACTCTCATCTCGGAGTAGAGAACGCATGGATCACCACTCTGCTGATCTACACCAAGTCCAAGGAGATCACTCGATGTCCGATGGACCCGAGTCCTAACTTTCTGCAGCCGCTTCCAGGAGCGCGAAAGGTTCGACTCTCTTCGTACGGGACGAGCTTCTGGCTGAGTCAACAAAATGAACTTACGCCAAGCGTCTATGCGGGATATAACCAACTAAGCAAGATCGCAACTCCGGCGAGCACGATCTACATGGCAGAACTCCGGTGGAGGAGTGTCTCGGAGCACTTCCATCCCGGTCTTTGGTATTCCGATAACGAGGATGGGATCGTTCTGGACCCCAATCGAGAACTGCAACAAGCCCACCATGCTGGGCGGGCAAATTACTTGTTTGCGGATTGGCACGCCAAAGCCCTCTTGTTCCCACAGACTTTCAGCCGTGAAGGTGGGATCGATCTTTATGATCCACGAGCTTCGCGTTAGCGAAGCTCGTGGAGAGTCTCACCACTAAGGCGACTTTTCGTTTGGTTCCTTCGAGCCTTCGGGTTGCTCAATCAGGTCCTCAGACACCTCGGAAAGCGTCCCGTTCGCGGCTGGGTTGTAGCCCAGGGCTCCTTCGGCCGCGAGCTCCGCTTCGCGGCGGACCCAGTACTCTCGGTGGCGGCGGCTGAGCCGCATCGAGAGGTCGTCGAAGATCGTGTACGACGCGGGGATGACGAGCAGAGTCAGGATCGTCGAGACCGCGACCCCGCCGATGATGATGATCCCGATCGTCTCTCGGAACTCGGAACCGCGGCCCACGGCCAGTGCCACCGGAATGTTTCCGATGATGATCGCGAGGGTGGTCATCAGGATCGGGCGCAGACGAGCCGGACCCGATTCGACCAGCGCATCGAAGCGCGACCTCCCCCGTTCCCGGAGGGTATTGGTGTAGTCCACCAACAGAATCGCGTTCTTTCCGACCAAGCCCACGAGGGCGATGATGCCGATGAATCCGACGATGTTGAGCGATTTATCCGTGAAGATCAGGGCCAGCAGGGCGCCAACGAGCGCCTGGGGCTGGGCCAGCTGAATGATGAACGGATAGAGGAGGTTGTTGTAGAGCGAGGCCAGGAGCATATAGACCAGGAAGAATCCGGTCAGCAATGCTCCGAAGAGGAAGCCCGACTCGCGACGTTGGACGTCGGCTTGGCCGAGGTTGGTCCGCTTGACCCCGTCGGGGATCAGGTTCTTGTCGATCAGCCACTGGTCGATCTGGGCTTGGACGGTCCCCGCCGCCTTGCCCGGGACCAACTCGGCGGTGACCCGGATCTCTTGGATCCGTTGGCGCCGGTCAATCTTGTCCAGAGCGAAACCGGGTTCCAGCCGGGCAACACTGCTCAGGTAGATCGGCAAGCCGTTGACGAACCGGATCGGGACTTGGCCGACGAGGTCTGGGTTGTTGCGGTCTTCCAGCGACATCATCACCCGGATGTCGTATTCCTTGCCCTGGTCACGGAATTTGACATCGGTATTACCCTCATACATCGTCCGCATCGCCAGGGCGATTTCGGCCGTGCTCAGTCCCAGGTCACCCATCGCCGTGCGATCTGGGATCGCGCGGAGCTCGGGCTTTCCGGGCTTAGAGCTGATGTCAGGGAGGATGACGCCATCGATCTCTCCGGCGGCCAACCGGTCCCGAATATCGGTGACCGTCGCCAAGAGTTTCTCGCGGTCATCCGATTGGAACGACATCTGGATCGGTGAACCGAAGCCCTGCTGTTGCCCGGCACTGATGATCACCTGCGCTCCCGGAATCTTGCCGACCTTTTCGATCACATCGGCGACGACGGCAGTATCCCTCTGGTAGCGCAACTTGTCCGGCTTTTTACTCCAAAAGAAGAGGGTGTCGAGGATGGCTGCCTTGTCGTGCAACGTCCCGTTGATCTGGGCAAAGTTCGCCCCTTGGTCCGCCGCGCCGAATCCACCACCCTTGACCCCAATCCGCGAGACCGTGTACTTGACGTCTGGGTGACCCATGATCACCTTTTCGATAGCTTCGACCACTCGTTGAGTCTCCCCAAGCGAGGTGCCCGAGGGCATCGTGATGGCGGCCTGGACCTGTCCGGAATCCGATTCGGGGAAGAACTGGAAGTTGAAGAGCGGGCCCTTCTTGTACTGGGCATATCCGTAGCCAGCCAGGGCAAAGATCGGGAACGCGAGCCCAAACAGCGCTCCATAGGCGATAAACCTCAGGAACCCATACCCGCGGACCAGATTCACTAATCCGACCACGAGCCCGATGACGGTCGAGATCATCAGGAGCGGCATCCCGACCCCAAAGGCAGCCCCTGGGTTGGGAGTAAAGCCACCGCCGATCATCATAAAGACACCGATCAGGACGACGAATCCAGCGATGAAGACGAACCATCGGTGGGCCAGCGACCAGCGGAGCAGTCGGCCATAGAACCCCTCGAATCGCGAGAATCCTCGGTCGAACCATTGGGCAAATCGTCCGGTTGGATGCTCGACGTCTTCGCCCTTCCGATACCATCGGGCGGCCAGCAACGGCGTCACCGTAAAGGAAACGAACAGCGAGAGCATGACCGCAATGGCAAAGCCAAAGGCCAGCGGCTTGAAGAACTGCCCGACGACCCCGCCCATCAATCCAACCGGGATAAACACCACCACGTCGGCGAGGGTGATCGAGATCGCCGCAAGCCCGATCTCACTTCGTCCATTCACGGCCGCTTCTTCCGGCTCTTCGCCCATGCGCAGGTGGCGGAAGATGTTCTCAAGGACGACAATTGCGTCATCGACCAAGACCCCGACGGCCAACGAGAGCGCTAGCATCGAGAGGTTGTTGACGGTGAAGCCGAAGAGTCGCATCAGCATCAACGTCGCCAGAAGACAGACTGGGATCGCGATGCCGACGATGATCGTCCCCCGGAAGTTGTGGAGGAAGACGTAGACGATGATGGTGACGAGGAAGATCCCAAAGAACAGAGCGATCAAAAGGTCGAGCAGGGCTTCTTCGATCAAGATCGACGAGTCAAAAGTCTTGGTGATCTTGACTCCGAACTCCGCGTCGAGTTGGTCTATCAGGCCCTTGGCGGCTTTGCTGATCTCGACCGCGTTCCCCTCTCGGGTCTTTTGGATGCTGAGGACGATCGCCTCGTTTCCGTCGAGGCGGGTGATCTGGCGCTTTTCGGCGACGGTGTCTTCCACCGTCGCCACGTCGCCGAGGCGGACACTGGTCGCCTTCGCTTGCGGGTTGTTGGGATCCTGAATGTTCAGGATCATCTGGCGCATCTCCTCGGCGGATTCGAATTCGCCCAGAACCCGGACACTCGTTTCGGTTCCGCCCGACTCAACGCGGCCACTGGGGATGTTTACGGTGGCGGCGGCAATCGCCTGTTGGACGTTGCCAATACCGACGCCGTAGCTAAGCATCTTTGCGCGGTCGAGGCGTACCTGGATCTCCCGGATATCGCCCCCGCTGACCGCGACCAGGGCCACGCCAGGGATCTGTCCAAAGCGGTCCTTGATCTTCTCATCGATCAAGTCGCGCAACTCCTGCGCGTCCAGGGTCGGGTGCTTCACCGCAAGGGAGAGAATCGGTTCGCTGGTCGTGTCGTTCTTGTCGACGACCGGCTTCTCGATTTCCCTCGGCAGCGTGTTCAGAGTCGAATCGACCGCGGTCCGAACATCGTTGAGGGCGACGTCCATGTTGACCCCGATATTGAACTGAAGGCCGACCACCGAGACCCCTTCTTGCGAGGTGCTGGTGACCTCGACAAGACCGGCGACGCCCGAAACAGCGTCTTCGATCTTTCGGCTGACCAGGGTGTTGATTTCCTCAGGACCCGCGCCGGGATAGATCGTGGTAATCGAGATGAAGCCAAATTGGACGTCCGGGTTTTGCTCTTTCCGCATCCCCGAATAGCCCCAGAACCCCCCGATAATGCAGAGGGCCATGAGCATGAAGATGAAGATCGGGCGGGTAAGCGCGGTTTTGGTCAAGCCCATCGTTTAGTTCCCCTTGGTGGTCGGAGCCTCGACCTTGATGGCGGCTCCGTCGGTAAGCTTGTCTTGGCCGCGGACCACGACCTGTTGACCTTCCTTAACACCCTCGATCTGGGCGAGGCCGCGTTGCTCGATGACGACCTTCACGGTCTTGCGAACCGCCTTCTCGCCCTCGGCGACGAAGACAAAAGTCTCTCGTCCCGACCGCACCAGAGCGGCGACCGGAACAGTGGTCGCGCTGGCCGTTCGTCCGGATTCCACCGAAGCTCGGGCAAACATCCCCGGCTTCAAGAGGTCGCTTGTTGTGTCGAGGCTCGCCCTGACCTTGAAGATCCGTCCCGCCTCTGCCCCCACGGGGTTATAGGCGACGACCGCGCCTTCATAGATCACATTGGGGGTGGCCGAGACCGTCAGCCGAAGCTTCGACCCCGGTTGAACCTTCTCCAGATTCGCCTCGGGAACTTCGCCCTCAAAGTAAAGTCCGTCGAGACTCACCAGCCTCAAGACCGGTGTCCCAGGGCCGAGATAGGTTCCGACCTGAGTGGGTCGACCTTGAACCGCGCCCGAAAATGGAGCCCGAATCACGGCTTGATCCACTGCATTCAGAGCCAGTTGAAGCTGTTCTTCCGCCGACTCGACATTAGCGCGGGCCTGGTCGACCCGCATCTTAAAGGTCGTATCCAGTTGTTGGTTGCTCTTGGCAATTCGCAGGTCTTCCTGAGCGGCGCGGAGCTGTTGTTCGGCTTGGGAGATCTCTTCGACCCGGGCTCCGTTCGTCAGGATCCGTTCGCCTTCTAGCGCCTGCTCATAGCCAGCCAGTGCCGATTGGTAGGCGTTTCGCGTTTGGTCGGCGATGCTCTGGCTGATGGCGCCTTGGCGCAAGAGCTCTTCGTTGCGCTCCATCTCCTTCTTCGCCGTCTCCATGTTGCTGCGGGCAGCATCCACGGCGGCGCGGGCTCGTTTGCGCTCCTCTTCGCGAGCTCCCTTCTTCAGGAGTTCGAGGGCGGCTTGGGCTTGGCGTACGCGGGCTTCGGCCGCTTTGACGCCGGCACTACTACGTACAGGTGCTTGATTCGAGTCGGCGAGTGCCTGCTGATAAGTCGAACGGGCAGCGTTGACGGCGCTCCGAGCTTGGCGAACCCTCGTCTGGGCGTCGTCGGTGTCTTGGCGGGCAATCACTTGCCTGGCCTGAACCCGGTCCCCTTCCTTAACCAAAACTTGAATCAGGCGGCCAGGAGTTTCCGCCGTGATTTGGGCATCGAGCCCGGTTTGGAGGGTTCCGGTGATCTGGAATTCGTCAACAAAACTTTCGAGGCGGACGGGCTGAACGCTGACCGCGATGGACTTATCCGCCAGGGCCGCTTGGGTGCGGGCCGCCTGCCGTTGAGCGTCGCGGTTCACGCAGCCCGAGATGAGGAGTGCGCTAAGGGCAAAGACAACAAGTTGAGATCGGGGCATCATTGTTCTTGAGTGGGCATCGGGGGCAGGTCGTCGCGGCCGACGGCTTGTTGCAGCGCCGCATAGGCAGTGAGATACGAGAATCGCGCGATGTTGAAGGCTCCTTCGGCTCGCAGAAGATTCTCTTGCGCGGTGGTGACATCCAGCAGGATGCCGCGTCCGTTATCGAAGAGCAGAGCCGCCAATCGGTAGGCCTCTTGAGCTTCGGTGAGTTGCTTGGTCGAGAGCCTCAGTTGCTCCGTCGCGTTGTCGAGGTTGAGTCGGGCTTGGCGAACCTGCAGGCGGATCGCAAGCTGGGTCTGTTCGGTCAGGAGTTCGTTTTGGATGCGTTGCTCTTCCAGCGATCTCATCCGGTTTTTGGTGACGCCGCTATCGAGCAGGGTCCAGGTGAGATTGACCTGCCCGACGACTCCGTTCTCTCTCTCAAACGGCCCTTTGTCGATGCGCTGGGTACCGACGAGGCCCACCTCGAGCTGAGGCGCGGTGGCGCGCTTCTCGCCCTTTCGCTGAAACTCGATGGACTGGCTTGCGTTCTTGAGGGCTTGGATCTCGGGCCGTGTTTGCTGAGCGAGTTCCGAGAGTTCGGATTCGGCCGCGGGGGAACTCGGGATCGGGAGTTCCTCTTGGATTTCAAATTCCGTCCCTACCGGGCGGGCGAGAAGATTGTTCAGGGCGGCCTTGCTCAAGGTGACCTGATTCTGAGCCTCGACCAGACGGGCCTCGGCACGGGTGACCTCGGTTTCCAACCTCAGTACGTCGAACCTGGCGAGAGCCCCTTGCTCAAAAAACGCCTGTGCATTTTTGAGCCGTGCACGAGCGTTTTCGAGTCCCCGTTCTTCGGTGCGGACGCCCCAAAGGGCAAAGACAATTTGATAGTAAGCGGTGCGAACTTGGCCTTTGATTCCATTGATCTCGCTCTTGAGATTGAAATCACTTGCGAGCCGGGCCGCGCTTGCAGCCTTCACCGCAAGGCCGATGTAACCTCCGATGTCCACGCTGAAGCCCACGGTGAGGCTGAGGGACTTCTGGTCGATCGGACCGCCGAAGGGGCCGGGACTAGGT
>DDSL01000028.1 GCA_002343825.1 Chthonomonas sp. UBA2391 | reverse complement strand
AGGGCGCGGCCTTGGGCCGGGGCGACGAAGATGCTCCAACGAGCCCTTCCTAGCAAGCCTACGGTCGGCTGAACCAATGAAGTCTTAGTACACTCCTAAGAGAGATGAAGCATTGTTGGATGGTCTTGGCGGGAGTTCTGATTGCGGCGCAGGGGATCGCGCGGGTCCCGATGATCCCGGTGGATCCGGCCGACGGCGAATCGGTCCTAGCCGACGCGATTGCCCCGGTCCTGCCGGACGGAACGATCGGCGCGTGGCAGGATCCGAACCAAACCACCGCTCTTGGGCCGATCTGGAGCATGGCCTGGGACAGTATCAGTGCCAATCCGACCAACTTCACCCCGTTCAGCGGGAACCCCTATGGGACGAGCCCGGGGCCGCGACGTCCGTTCCGCGATGACTACCGCATTTTCCAGTGGTGCGAGGACTTGGTCCTAGTCCCCGGAACCGAGCAGCGGTTTGGGCGCTTTGTCCGTATTGGCATCTTCTGGAATCCCAATGGGTCGATCCCCGCGAGCGGATCTCGGAGTTGCTTTCTCCGCGTCCAGACTGCGGCCCGATTTGACGACACCAGTTTTGGACCGGCGGCCGATGAAATCTACAGCGGAGTCGTGGCGCGATTTACAAATCTCGCGGCGGGGGTAAATTACCTGACCATCGACCTCGGCAATGCCAATACCGGCCTTCCGCTGCCCCGGAACGGCGGGGCCCTCTTTGTCAGTTTGGGTGGAGTCAACTCCAGCAACGCCTTTGTCCCCCTGGAAGATCCCGCCGCGGCCACGCCTCTCTTCAGCAATATGCTGAGCCCGGGCGAGCCTCAATTCCCCGGGACGAATCCCAGCCGCAGCGGAGACCTCCAGTGGCTCGACGATTCCGACCCTCTCCTCCCTGGGGTGAACCAGTCCAACTACATCTTTGAGGACTTCACCAACACTCAGCTCACCGGAAACCCCTTTGCCGAACTCTATTCTGGGGACGCGACTTTCACTAACCAGGGCATTCTCCAAACCGCCGCGACGGTCGTGGCCGATACCGACGTCGTCACGATCAGCGGAAGGGTGACCCTGGGAGATCTTTCTGCCGGGAGCCGCCGGCCGGGCGCAGTTTCGATCCGATTCACCAACCGGGTTGGCGGCGCAGTGATCGGGTCTCAAGTCGTCAGCCTTGATAGCCAGGGCAACTTCACTGCTCTGGACCCACAACAAGGCAACGGCGGGGACTACCGCCTGATCCTCAAGGTGAGCCACTGGCTCGCCGGGTCTGTGAACGCGAATACCACGGGGCGAGTCAGCCGGACGGGGGCCAACGTCTCACTCGTCAACGGGGACATCGATGGGGACAACGCGGTGACCGTTTTTGACTACATCGCCCTCAGTCAGGCCTTCGGGGTCCGAGATTTCGAGCCGACCTGGCTCTTGCCCGGGGAGGGGGACCTCCGGCCCCGTGACTCGGACCTGGATGAGGATGGGGAGGTCAGCGTCTTCGACTACATCATCCTTTCCACTAACTTTGACAGTGCGGGAATCGACTAAAATTGCGAATCTAGTAAATATATCAGTGATTTTCTAATAGATCATCGTTGGCTATTGCGTTTTGTTGGCGTATAGTATCAAGACTCGGTTTACCCACGGGTGGGCCGATCTATCGGAGGACGAACGATGAATCGAATTCTTGCCTTGGCTCTGACCGTCGCTGCAGTTGCGCCGGCTTTCGCCAATAACCCATTTCTCGTCAATCAGGGTCAACCTGAGAACTACTTGATCAACCCCAAGGACATCAAGGTTGCCACGCCGGTCCTTTACGCCAAGATCGGTCGGGACATGAAGCTCAAGAGTCCCTGGATGCCCATGCCCACTCGGAACCAGTCCACTCAGAACGTCCCGAGCTTTGCTCTGGCCTGGGATAACTGGAACACGAACGTTGCGGCCCTCCCCGCTTTTGCGGCTCACAACGCTGGCGCCTTTGGAGCGAATACGCCCAACTATCGGTTTGGGAATGAGATTGAAGGACACAGCTGGATCGAGCAGTTCCAAACCGTGGCCGCCGGGACTGCTGGTCGCGTTGCCCGCTACTATGCTCACGGTACCGTCTGGAACCCCAACGGAGGAACCACTCGCGCCGGGACTCTGACCCTTGTCCAGATTCACTTCCCGAACGTCAGCGTGAACCAGAACGGCTTTGACAACAACCAGGGCTCGGGAGCTGATGGACTTGCATTCCAATTCGCTAATTTGGCGGCTGGATTCTACATCCTCTCGTTCGACCTCTCGGCTGCGACGGATGATTCTGGTCTTTACATCCCGGGGAACGGCGGTGGAATCGAAGTGATCAACGCGACCACCGACGGAATTGGCAACATCCAACTCTCCGGAGTCCAAAAGTCGCAGCCGATCCGAAAGGCCTTTGCCGGTTCGGAGCCTTGGTCGAGTGGCATCTACACTTGGATCGACACCTCGACGAAGGCTGGCGGTCCGTGGAGCGGGGCGTTTGACGCAACGAACAACGCCGACTATATCTTCCAGGATGGAACGAACACGTCGGATCTGGCCACTCCGTTCTCGGAAATGTACGACCAGGATCTCACCACCGTCGCCCCGGTGAACGCGATCCTGCATGCAGCTCACTCGTTTGCTGTTGACAACAACACGCGCCGAATCAAGGGCAAGCTGGTCTTCGGTGACCTTGTGGATCCGCTGGTCGGTCCTCGCGTGGTTGAGCTGGAAGTCAATGGCGGTGCCGCAAGCAACATCGTCGTGGCTCCGGACGGATCGTTCGAAGTTCTCGACCCGGTGCAGGCTTCCGGTGGAGTCTATGACCTCCGCTTCAAGGCCGATCACTGGCTGGCCAAGGCTGTCGCAGCCGTCGATACCACCTCTGGGTTGGTCACTGACTTGGGCGATGTCGTCCTCATCAACGGCGATATCGATGGCGACAATTCGGTCACGATCTTCGACTACATCGAGCTCTCGAACAACTTCGACAAGACCTCGGAAGCCCCCGATTGGAACACCGTTGGTGGCGCCGGAGTCCCGGTCCGATTCTCGGACCTCGACCGAGACGATTCGGTGACGATCTTCGACTACATCATCCTGTCGAACAACTTCGACCTCTCCGGTGACTAAGCCGAAAGGTCAGTTCGCCTAAGAAGAGAACCCGGGGGCTGGTAATTCCCTCGGGTTCTTTGTTTTCTCGCCCCATTTCGAAAAAATTGTGATAGGATATAGCGCATGTAGGGGGGCGATGTAGGAGTGACTCAGTGTCGAGCATTCTGGCCACACCCTTCAGCTACCTTGTTCACCCAGGTTTCTGGGAATGAAATGAGGAGGACGAGAGAATGAAAACGAGTACTTACAAGTTTGCTGCCGTTGCAATCGCATTCGGCGCCCTCGCCATTACGGCTTTTGCCGACCGAACTATTAAGAGCGGCACTCTTCAGGTTGAGAGCAAGCGCACGATCCTCAAGCCTCTGGCTGGCGTTCGTCTTGACCCGATCACGCGGAAGCCTCTGACCCAGTGGCAGCCGATGAGCCAAACTCAAGGTAGTGGCTTCGTCACGAACTTCGGCGGCGGCTACATTCCTGCCTACGACGTCTGCAACACAGCCCCAACGGGTGGGCTTCCTAACGCCAACGGTTACGCAACCCCGAACACCTTTGCGGACTTCTACGGCCCGACCCCAATCGCTACTGGCAACATCTGGAACTTCGGCGCTGCGGCCAACTGGCCGATGTGGGCTGACGACATGAGCCTTGCCGCCGGCACCGCTGGTCGCGTTTCGCGATGGCACGAGATCACGGCTCGCATTGGTTCGGCTCCGGCGACCAATCTGATCCTGATCATCGAAACTTTCGATGCTCACAGCAACGACGTTGCCGGTCCTGCATCGAGTGAAATCGTTGACCTCTGGGCCTGGGACTTCGGCGTTGTGACGCCTGGATTCTTCGGATTCCCGATCGACTTCGACGACTTCCTGTCCTTCAGCGCCTCGGGCCTGAAGCTCCCGCAGTCGGCCACTGGTGGCGGATACCGCGTCAGCTGGGCAACCGTCGACAGCTCGAACAACATCGTCGGGCTCCCGACCACCGGCATCGCGATCAGCCCGGGCTACTTCTACTCGAACGACGCCGCTGATCCCTACGTGCCGGGTACCAACCCCTCGAATTCCGACGAGTTCCAGTGGGACGATGACACCCCGTTCAATTACATCCACGAGGACGAAACGATCACCGCCAGTCTGCCGACCCCGTACTCGGAAAACTATGATTACGAGTACACGAACATCGCCGGTACCGGCCCCGGAATCCTCCACGCCACTGCGGCGATGTTCGTCAACGACTCGGCTCCGCTGATCAAGGGCAACATCACGTTTAGCGATGTGAGCGGCCCGCGACGCAACCCGCTCTTCGCTGATGTCGAAATCAGCGATGGCTCAACCACCGTCAGCGACGTCGTGGCCGTTTCGCAAAATGGCTACTACGAAATCTACGTTCCGTCGAACGGATCGTGGACCGTCCGAGTGAAGTCCGAGCACTTCCTGACCAAGCAAGCCGTCGTCTCGGTCACCGGTTCTGCAACTCAGAACTTCACGCTGACCAACGCTGACATCGACGGAGACAACTCGGTCACCATCTTCGACTACATCGAACTTTCGAACAACTTCGACAAGACCGATGCAGATCCCGACTTCTTCGATATCGGAGGAGCTGGTGTGCCGAAGTCGTTCAGCGATCTCGACCGAGATGGCGCCGTGACCATCTTCGACTACATCATCCTGTCGAACAACTTCGACGTCTCGGGTGACTAATCGAGGCCCCAGGGTCGGGTAACCCCCGACACTAAAGCGGGTTCCGACACGAATATTTCGAGTCGGGACCCGTTTTCTATTGGATCTGGAGAGCGAGGTGTGATACATTATTGAGAAGCGCGCGTAGTAACGTGGGCTTCTTTGGCTGTTTTCCCGTGTCGGGTCAAAAAAGAGAGGAATCAAACTTGATGAGAGCTTTATCCGCGATCGCGATTGGTATGGTGTTCACTGGCTTTGCCGTGGCTAACTCACCGTCCGGCAAAGACCCGGCGTCGTTGGGGATTCGGCCAGCCAAGCAAGTCACCACACGCAAGCCTTTGGCCGGGGTGCAACTCGATACCCGTACCGGTCAACCGCTGACCGAATGGCAGGAGATGACCCAACAGGGGCAGACCTTTTCGGCTACGACGAATAACCCGGTCTATGCTCCCGCCTTTGACATGGCCAACTGCTCGCCCAACGCAGGCGAGATCAACTCGCGCGGATTTGCCACCCCCAGGGTGCTGGTGAACTTCTACGGAGCGACGGCTCTGAACCCCGGCGAAGCGTGGTACTTCACCGCGCCCGGATATCGCAACCTGATGTGGGCGGACGAGATGGACCTGGTTCCGGGCACCGAAAAGCGCACCGCCCGATGGATCGCCCAAGGCGTCACCATCGGATCCGCCACGACCGGAAACCTCGTCATGATCGTGGAAACCTACGACGCGGTACGAACGATGTCGGAAGGTCCAGCCACAACGGCGATCGTGGACTCCTGGGCATGGAATTTTGGTCGGTTCAACAACTTTGAACTCACGACGCTGATCATCGACTTCGATGATTTTGTTTCCCCGGTAATCGGGGGCCTCAAGCTTCCCGAAGTTCAGACCGGTGGAGGCTACCGGGTCCGATGGGCGACGACCAACGGCAGCGGGGCAATTTTGCCGCTCCCGTTCAACTTCATCAATGGCCTCAGTCAGGCGATGTTCTACTCGAATGACCCTACCGACCCCTACCGTCCCGGAACCAACCCCTCCAACTCGAACCAGTTCAACTGGGATGATGATAATCCGGGTGACTATCAGCACCAGGACCTGACCAGTACGGGTTTCCTCAGCTCGCCCTATTCGGAACTCTACAACTATGAGTTTCCGGCGATCGGGAATACGGGACCCGGCATCATCCACCCCCAGATGTCGATGTTCGTCCACAACACGCTTCCGGTCATTCGGGGGCGTGTGACCTATTCCGATGTTTCCGGTCCGCGGCGCAATCCAAACCGACTGGAAGTTGAGATCAGCAACGGGGCCACGACGATCAATGGATTCGTGGGCGTGAGCAATGCCGACGGCTCGTACGAGATCTTTGTGCCGTCCAATGGCACGTGGAACGTCCGGATCAAGGCAGAGCACTTCCTCGCGAAGCGCGCCGATGTGGTTGTCGACGCCGGCCAGGGCACCAATGATGTCACCCTTGTGAATGCCGATATCGATAACGATAACGAGATCACGATCTTTGACTACATCGAACTCTCCGGCAACTTCGACATGAACGAAGAGGATCCCCTGTTCTACCAAGTGAGCCCGGCGGGAGTCCCCAGGTCCTATTCTGACCTTGATCGGGATGGAGCGGTGACCATCTTTGACTACATCATCCTTTCGTCCAACTTTGATTTCGAAGGTCAGTTGGGCGACTAACGCCGTGCTCTGAGCCGGCAACAAAGCGGCCCGGACTCCGACGGGAGTCCGGGCCGCGCTTGTTTCTCCGGTCTGGCTGAGACTAGTTGTCGCCGGTCAGATCGAAATAGGTCGAGAGGATGATGTAGTCAAAGATGCTGACGGTGCCATCTCCATCGAGGTCTGCCGTTGAGAGGTATCCCGGATCTCCGACCGAAGTGTCGAAAGCCCCGCTCAGATCGATGTAGTCAAAGATCGAAGTCGCGTTATCGCCGTCCACATCACCCGGAATCAGGCTCGCGTTGAGGTTGGTGACGATCCCGCTCGAAGCGTTGATCGCGACTCTCTTGGCGAGATATCCAGGAGCCTTGATCCGAACCTCGTAGTTCCCGCGTTGGAGCTCCACGTAACCCAAGCTCACCGTGCCCGATGGAGGAACGGACTTGGTCATCGTCGCGAGGGCCGTCGATCCGCCCGGAGCGAAGAACTGGAACTGTACGGACATGTTGGGCGCGGCAGGGACCCGGTCGATGCCCATCACGTTCCCTGATGCCTGGAAGTTGGCGGGCAGTGGAGTCCGCCAGGTCCCGCGGCCGTAGGTCCCAATCGTGAGATAGCCGGTGGATCCGTTAACACGGATCCCGCTGACCCACGTATTCGGAAGCCCAGTTCCGAAGGGACTCCAAGTCAGCCCATCGCGGGTCATAAAGACTCCAACGTCGCTCGCCGCGAAGAGCATTCCAGGCCAGAGCGGATTAAGGGCCAGGCCATTCACCGGTGCGTCGGGCAGGTTTCCGTCGTAAACGCCCCAGTTGGTGCCCGCGTTCGTGGTGCGATAGACGTGCTTACTGCCGAAACCTTGGAGAGCGACATAAGCCGTAGTCGGGGTGGTCGGATCCACCGCGAATCCGCCAATGCTGCGGTTAGGAAGCCCCGTAGTTCGCAGATTCCAGGTCAAGCCGTCGTTGATCGTCACATAGACGCGGCCATCGCTGCTACCGGTGTAGATCGTGGAACTGGTGCTGGGGGCGGGGGCGATCTCCTTGAGGGTTCCGCCTCCGGTCAGGTCCGGCGAGATCGCAGACCAGGTTCCGCTCGCTCCGCTGCTGGTGCTCCGCCAGACCCGATAGGTGCCGATGTAGGCCCGGTCGGGGGTCGCGTAGTCAAAGATCAACGGCGTATTCCAGTTGCTTCGACCGTCCGTGTTCTGGCCATTAAAGACCGAAGACCAGTTGGCACCGCCGTTAGTGCTCCGCGAGACGCCACCGTTTTGATATTCGCCGAGCATGATCAGAGGATTGGTCCGGTGGTAAGCGCCCTGGAATCCGTCCCCGCCGATGACGAGGGAGAAGTTGGCGTTGCTCCCGTTGCGCAGCTGGGTGGAATTGTCCTGGGCTCCGGCGATCAACTTTCCGGGATCGGTCGGGTGGACCTCGATCTCGTAATACTCCTTCGTGCCTCGGTTGCTATTCCGGTGGCTCCAGCTGGTTCCGCCGTTGCTGGTGTAGAACAGGCCGGCATCTTGGCCGATATAGACCCGGTCGCTGAATCCTGGAACAAAGGCCACGTCGTGCATATCCGGGTGCCCAAGGTTCATCTGGGACCAAGTCGTTCCCCCGTTCGTCGAGCGATACATGTAGACGTCGCCCGCATAGAGTACGTTAGGATTGACTGGGGAGACCCCGATCGCCATGTCGTACCAGCATTGGCCCCACGCCGAGGTCGGCTTGCCCGTAGCGGCCCAGGTCGATCCTCCATTGGTGGTCTTATAGATCCACTGAATCGTGTCATCGGAGGGGTTGCTCGCCATCGCATAGACCGTGTCGGGCGCGCTCTTCGCCAGGTCGAGTTCGATCCGGCCGACCCCGGTTCCGCTCGGGACGGCCGTCTGAAGGGTCCATGTGGCTCCTCCGTCGATCGACTTGTAGACACCGTTGGCGCTGGAGCCGTTGGTATTGCCAATGGCGCAGTAGAGAATTTGTGGGTTGGTCGGATGGATCACCAAGCCGCTGGCCAGGCCTGATCGAGTTTGGACGAAGGTCAATCCGCCATTCGTGGTTCGATAGATTCCCGCGTCGCAGCTGACCACCCAAGTCTGGCCTCCGGAGTCCTTGTTGATCACGATCTCGTTGATCCTGCGGCCGGCAAAGGTCGAGTTGCCGAACAAGGTCCACGTTGCCCCGCCATTGGTAGACTTAAAGATCCCGACCCCGCTAGCGGTATAGCCCGCGAAATACTCCTCGCCGGTTCCGAAATAGATGGTCTCGGGATCGTTTGGATCGAGGGTGAGGCAGCCAACAACTTGGCTAGGGAGCGTGTCGGTCAGATTGGTCCAGTTTGTGCCGCTGTTGGTGCTCTTCCAGACTCCGCCCTTGGCGCTTCCGATATAGAGGGTACTGGTCGTGGTCGGGTGGATCGCGATGGCGTGGACGCGTCCGAGCCAGCCGCTGCTCGTGCTACTCGGACCGAAAAACTCCCACGGAGTCGTGCTTTGGGTCGAGAGTCCGGGAATCGCCTCCGCCTCCATCTCTTGCTTTTGCAGCCAAGCATTGTATGCGACGTTCGCGGGGATGTCGTCGAATGGGTACCGGCGATCTTCGTACCAATACTCCAAGCGGCGACGAGGGTTTGAGCCGCTCGCCTCGCTGTGTTCATCCCAGATTTGGGCGAAAGACGGGGCCACCATTAAGGCGGCAAGCGCGACGAAGACAAGTCTGAATCTCATGGAATCTCCAACCACTCCAGTTTGACTCTTCCATACCCGGATATCGTTCGGAATCCATGCGGCTTTTGTCGCAACTCTAGGCTACGCCTTTTTGTAGGCCGAAAGACCCTCTCGCATGAATATCAATGTGATATCATATCTATATCCCCTTTGGGAGGATGAAGATGAAAGAAAAATCTAGCAAGACAATCCCTGGGATCCCGATGCTCTTGGTCGTGATCCTGCTCTTTGGCGCGGCCCTGTTTGCCGTGATCCAGGGGGGTAACAACAACGTTCCGGCACTGATCGTGAGCGGGGTCGTTGGGTTGCTTCTCGCCTCGTTTCTCAGCATAGGGTTCTTTATCGTGGAGCCCAACGGAAGCAAGGTGTTGCTCCTCTTTGGGAAGTACGTTGGCACCGTGAAGTCCGAGGGATTCCACTTCGCTAATCCGTTCTTTTCCAAGAGGCCAGTGAGCTTGCGGATCCGGACGCTGAACGGAGAGCGGCTGAAGGTGAACGACCTGAGCGGCAACCCCATCGAGATCGCCACCGTCGTCGTTTGGCAAGTGCGGGATACCTACGATGCCAGCTTCAGCGTCGAGGATTACGAGGCCTATGTGATGATGCAGAGCGAAACGGCCCTGCGCCATTCGGCAAGCATCTTCCCCTATGACGGGGACGACGAAACGATCTCGCTTCGCCAGAACACCGTCGAGGTGGCCGACCACCTGCGCGAAGAGCTTCAAGAAAGGCTGGCCCCGGCTGGGGTTCAGATCCTCGAAGCTCGACTCTCGCACCTGGCCTATGCTCCGGAGATCGCGGGAGCAATGCTGAGGCGACAACAGGCGGCCGCCGTGATTGCGGCTCGGCAAAAGATCGTCGATGGCGCGGTCGGAATGGTGGAAATGGCACTGACGAGGCTCGAGCGCGATTCGATCATCAAGCTCGACGAAGACCGAAAGGCGACGATGGTGAGTAACCTCATGGTGGTGCTCTGCAGCGAGCAGCAGGCCATGCCGGTCCTCAACACCGGAACGCTGCACGGGTGATCTGCCATGGCCGAGCGCAAAGCAATCCTGGTTCGCCTCCCGCCCGACCTGGCGGAGGCGATCCAAAAGCTGGCGGCGGCAGACCTCCGGTCGGTCAACGGTGAGATCGAATACCTACTGCGTGAGGCAGTGCGGCGTCGAATGCGCCAACCTGCCGAGCGTGAACCAGACGAGAAATAGAAGTTGAGATGGAGTGCGGACGTCCCGTCCGCACTCCGTCAGATTCAGGGCAAGCGCGAGCGGAGGTCGGCGATGAACTTCTCGCGCTGGGGTGGGGAGACCAAGATCGACTTCTTCCCGTACCGAATCTCAACCCGGCGAAGGGACCATGCCGGGCTCGAAAGCCAACTGTTCGAGGGCTCGACCGAGTGGATCGAGTCGTAGGGAACCCGGTACAGAATCAGGCCCGACCGGACGACGAGCTCCTTCTCGCCCAAGGTGTAGTCGGTCGGCCAGCAGACCAGCACGATCGCCAGAACAGAGCAAACCAAAATCGCGGCCAGCGCCAAGTCTCCGCGGAGCATGGCCAAGACCGCAATGATGGCCAGAAAACCGGTTGAGAGGCCCATCACAAGCCCCAGCCAGGTGTCGACGGCAGTTGGATAGCGGACGACTTTCATCGAGAGATCCCTCTATTTTTGTAACGCTGGAACCCAGGCCGTGGTTCGGCCCCCGATCTCTTCGCGGAGAATTTTGTAGCGGCCAATCTTCTCCTCACCCTTGTCCCCGCCCCAGCGGTGATGGAACATCCAATCCGGAGGAAAGAGCGACGATTCGGCCCCAGCCTCAACCGCGACCGAGATGATCTCGATCAGGGCTTTTCGAAGAACTTTGACCTCCGCCGAGCTGAGATCCATCCCTAGCCGCGCCGGGGCGATTCGGGCTTGGTACAAGGCTTCGTCGGCAATCCAGTTGCCGACCCCGGCAAAGTGGGCTTGGTCGAGCAGAATCGCCTTGATCGGGGCTTTCTTGCGGGCAAGTCGCTCGGCGAGATCGGCCGCCGCCGGTGGGGAAGTGAACCAATCCGGTCCTAGTTTGGCGATGGCTGGGACCGCCTCGGGCGACTCGCTCAGCCAAACGCGCGCAAGTCGTCGTCCGTCGGTGAGTGAGACGCGCTCACCGTCTTCCGCAGTGAGGAGGAACTTCAAGAAACGCGGCCGACCGTCAGAATCGTCCAGGGGTGCGTTTCCGTGCTCCAGCAACCGGGCCGTCGGGGCGCCGAGTTGGCGGATCCAGCCGGTCATTCCGAGGTGACCGAAGACCCACGGGCGCTGATCCAGTTCGATCCACCAATACTTTCCATGACGCCCGATGCCGGTGACGGTCCTGTTGGCAAGAGCTTCTTGGACCGCCTCGGGACCGTCGGCTTTGTAGACGATCCCGTCATCAGCGATCTCGACACCGACGAGGCGTTTGCCGAGCAAGGCTCGGCGCATCACGCGGCAAACGGTTTCAACTTCCGGCAGTTCCGGCATAGGGCTGCCAGATCTTACGGAGAAATGAGGCTTAGTGTCGCAGGGCCCTCGTCAGTCGGGGGAGGTAGGGTTCTAACTCGGCCCACCCGCCATGATTGCATCCCTCGTGGCCAAAGTGCCCCTTCACGACCGGGAACTCGACCCAGCTGGTGGGCGCATCGTCCGGTCGCCAGAGCATCTCGTCGGCGCAGGCGACGTTGAAGACGGTCAGGGCCATGTTGGTGCTCATCTGGACCATCGCCTCGGGGATCGTCTCTTCATACCGGTCGTACTGGGTGTGCCAGACCCGACCATAGCGCTGGGGTCCCTTTTTGCCCCAGAAGAACGCGGGGATCCGTTGTCCCAGATAAGCGGCATGGTCCGAACCTCCACCCCTAGGCCATTCGCCGCCCGCGACCTCATTGATCACGACCGGATTTTCGGGAAAGGCCCGGTTGGTGTCGGCGGTGGCGCGGGTGAGGGCCTCCTTCCATTGGGGCAAGACCCAGAGGCCGCTATGGAAGTTGCTTCCTGCATCTTCATTGAAAAGGGCGGAGATCTTCATCCCCTTGGCCTTGTATTCGCGGGCCTGGACGATTGAGCCCAGGAGTCCCTGTTCCTCGCCCGACCAGAGCGTGAAGATGAGGGTCCGACGTGGTTTGGCCCCGCTAGCTGCGATGAGCCGGGCGGCTTCGAGGCCGATGGTGGTGCCGGTGCCGTTGTCGTTCGCCCCCTGACTTTTGGGTCCATCCCAGCTATCCAGGTGGCCCCCAAACATGACGTATTCGTCGGCTTTGTCTGTTCCCGGAAACTCGGCCACCACGTTGTACTGCGGAACCGCACCGGGGACAAATCGTTGATCAACGTTGAATTCTAGCTCCACCTTTTTGTTCGCCTCGAACTGCTTTCTCAGCAGTCGCATGTTGCTCCAGCCGATATTGACCCGGGGTTGGGTGGGCAGATTCTTGAGGTCGAGTTGGGTCCAGGTGCCGTGGGTATGGACCAAGTTACGCTTGTCGCTCCCGCCATACACCCGGCCCGCGATGGGGAGCTTGTCCATGGCCAGATCGACGTCGATCCAGGCTGCAGTTTTTGGATCCTGCTTGCGGAACTCCTCACTCGGGGGATCGGGGCGCCGCGAACTGCGCATCCCGACGGGTTGGCGCATGACGATCCACTTTCCGGCCAATGAGTCGGCCAGCTTGGTCAGTTCCTCAAGGGTCTCGGGTTGAAGAACGGCCTCCGCCCGCAGTGCGCCCTTGGTGCCTGGGGTCCAGGCCGCGGCGCTGAACTCCATATCGAAGTTGAACGGTGCCCGGAGTCCTCCGCGGTAGTTGGGGCCTCGCTCAAAGCCGATCGGCACTTCACCCCACTTTTCCAGCCGAACATTCTTCCAGCCGTATTCGCGGAGCTTCTTCATCGCCCACTGCTGGGCCGCGGCCAGAGACTGGCTCCCGGTTCGACGGGCGCCGATTTGGCTGGTCAGTTCGCGCAGATGTTGCCGCGCCTGGTTCGCGTTCTTCCCTTGATCGATGATCCGATCAAGGATGGCGGGGTCGCCCTGGGTGAGGGCAAGGGAAGGGACAAAAAACAAGCCTAGAGCCAAACACCGGCACTGCATGTTTTCTAGCATACAACGGGTTTGGCTCTAGTCGAGAGTTTATTTTCTTACATCCAATTCATCTCAGGGTCGCCGTGGAGACCCTGGACGAGGTTCAGTTGTCCGTCGTGGTAGTTCATGTGGATCGCGGCGAAGACGGCCATCCCATAAGCCGGGCGGTCGCCTTCGGGGGTGGTGATCATGCGCTCGGGGTTGTCGCCGATTGCGTCGATCACGGCCTGGACGCTTGCTTCCAAGGAGGTCTTCATCGCATCCTTATTCCGCATCTCGGCGGGAGCGACGGCCCAGCTCTCGCCAAAAGGCCACTCTCCCGGCTCTTCGCCCTTCATCCGGGCCGCGATGCGGTGGTTGACGACCGCGACTTCGTGGAGATAGTCATACCCAGCGCGGGCCTTGCCCCCGGGGGAGGCGTCCAGCGCCTCGTGACTCAGAGCATCGATATCCTTGCCCATTCGGGTCAAGGATCCGGTCAGCAGTTCCGACAAGTAAGCCTTCATAGCAAGGCAAAGGTTACACTAGTTTGTTCATGGAAACGCAATTCCAGTGGCAACATGTGGACCATGGAAGTCCCGATTGGGAGGCTGTCGTGGAGCTTCGACGCGAGGTGCTCCGACGACCTCTCGGGTTGGACTTTTCGCCGGAGGAACTGCAATCCGAGACCGAGCAGATCGTGGTGGCGGGCTTCGACGGAGACCGAGCGGTGGCCTGTGCCCTGATCAAACCTCTTCCCAACGGATGGCACAAGGTCCGGCAGGTCGCCGTAGATCCAAGCCGCCAAGGGACCGGATTGGGAAGAAAGGTCATGGAAGAGTGCGAGCGGTACAGCCTGGCAGCCGGGGCCATCGGCATCGAGATGAACGCCCGCGATACCGCGATCCCCTTCTATCTGCGCTTGGCCTACCTGATCGACGGCGAGGGATTCGAGGAGGTGGGCATCCCGCACCACCGCATGATCAAGCGATTAGGTACAAACCCAGCATGACGAGAACTGTTGTCTCCACCGATGCCGCCCCGGGAGCGATCGGACCCTATAGCCAGGCCATCCAAGCCAGCGGAAACTTCTATTTCATGAGCGGTCAGATCCCCCTCACCCCCGCGGGAGAGCTGGTGACGGGCGATATCAAGGCCCAAACCGAGCAGGTCATCGCCAACATACGCGCCGTGCTCTCCGCCGCCGGACTCACCCCGGCCCACCTGGTCAAGACCACGATATTCCTGAGCTCAATGGATCACTTCGCCGCGGTCAACGAGGTCTATGGCACGTTGTTCGAATCCGAGCCTCCGGCCCGGTCGACGGTGGCCGTCGCTGGTCTGCCTCGTGGGGTGGACGTGGAAATCGAAGGAATCGCGGTCTACTAGTCTTGCGCCGGGTCGTCAGTATCTCCCTCGGAACCAGCAAGCGGGATAAGTCGGTCCAGACCGAAATCCTGGGAACTCCGTTCCAAATTGACCGAATTGGCACCGATGGGGACCGCAAGCGTTTTGCCGCGCTCTTTTCGGAGCTCGACGGAAAGGTGGACGCGCTTGGGGTCGGCGGGTGCGACCTCTACCTGGTGATCGGGGATCGCGAATACCCCTTCCGGGAGATCACGCAACTCGTCTCGGGGGCAAAGGTCACTCCGGTTGTCGATGGCAGCGGGCTCAAACACACCCTGGAGAGAGAGACCGTCCAGCAGCTGCAGTGCAGCGGGGAAGTGGATTTCTCCAAATCGAAAACGCTGTTGATGTCGGCCGTGGACCGATATGGCATGGCCCAGGCCCTCCACCAAGCGGGGGGACAAGTGGTCTATGGCGACCTGCTCTTTGGATTGGGATTGCCGCTCGGTGTCCACCAATATCGGAGCGTCGAACAGCTGGGCCGGATCTTGCTCCCGATCATCACCCGCCTCCCTCTGCAATGGTTTTATCCGACGGGGGAAAAGCAA
>DDSL01000050.1:14858-15059 GCA_002343825.1 Chthonomonas sp. UBA2391 | reverse complement strand
GGTCATCAATGTGGGTACCTCGGGGGCCTACGCGATCCCGGTGAGCGTCTCGACGGGGACGATCAACGTCTCGGCCAAGGCGAGCCACTGGCTGAGAAAGAAGGACGTCGCCAGCAATATCGGTGGCCGGTTTGTCCGGAATCTCAC
This sequence comes from Chthonomonas sp. UBA2391, assembly GCA_002343825.1. GTDB lineage: Bacteria > Armatimonadota > Fimbriimonadia > Fimbriimonadales > Fimbriimonadaceae > UBA2391. Next base: position 14,912 of record DDSL01000050.1, on the reverse strand, counting down.
CTTGCTGAATGGCGATGTGGATGGGGATAACGAGGTCACGATCTTCGATTACAT
>DDSL01000050.1:0-14847 GCA_002343825.1 Chthonomonas sp. UBA2391 | reverse complement strand
GGATCGGTGACGATCTTTGACTACATCCTCCTCAGCGAGAACTTCGACCTAGCCGGCGACGCACCCTAAATTGCGAGTATCGCCAGAGGAAAAGGGTATGGCACAATCTCAGGTGATGGCCCAGACCCTTTTCCTCAGCGTGGCGGAGATGCGCGAGCTCGTGGCCCGAGTCGGCCTCGGGACGTTTATCGCCAAGGTGCAGCAGCGCCTGGAACACGATTACAAGCGCTGGGAGGAGTTCGAAAAATCGCCCCGGACCGCCAATCATGCCCATGGGGTCGGCGTGATCGAGCTGATGCCGGTCAGCAATCACGAAGAGTTTTCGTTCAAGTACGTCAACGGGCACCCTTACAACTTTAAGCACCAGATGCCGACGGTCATGGCCTTTGGCGCGCTTAGCGACATGGAGACCGGCTTCCCCAAGTTTCTGAGTGAAATGACCATCCTCACGGCTATCCGCACGGCCGCGACTTCGGTGCTGGCCGCCAGCGTGATGGCCCGACCGGAGAGCCGAAGCATGGCGATGATCGGCAACGGAGCCCAGAGCGAGTTCCAGATTTTGGCCTTCCACGCGGCTCTGGGCATCAACCGATTCCATCTGTATGACATTGACCCGGCGGCGACGGAAAAGTTGTTGCGTAATCTGGCCGGGACCACGGGATTTGAGCTGGTGCCATTTGGTTCGACCGCCGAAGCCGTGCGCGGTTGTGACCTCGTGACCACCTGCACCGCCGACAAGGCCTATGCCACGATCCTCACTCCGGAGATGGTGGAACCGGGGATGCACCTGAACGCGATCGGCGGGGACTGCCCGGGCAAAACCGAGCTGCACCGCGACGTGGTGGCGAGGGCTCGGGTGGTGGTTGAGTTCGAACCACAGAGCCGAATCGAAGGCGAGATTCAGCAGATGCCGGCCGATTTTGCCGTCACCGAGCTTTGGCAAGTTCTGACCGGGGCCGCCCCAGGGCGGGCCGGGGCCGAGGAGGTCACGATCTTCGATTCGGTCGGGTTCGGACTGGAGGATTACTCGGCGCTCTGGGTGGCGTATGAACTCGCCCGCGAGCACGGCCTGGGGCAATCGCTGGACCTGATCCCGCCGATGGCCGACCCGAAAGACGTCTTTGGCCTGCTCTCGCTGGCCGCCTCGCGGCGCTGAGCCGCCCTTCCTCGGCGGCGGAGATTGATGAGTCGCCGGGGTCGCGCCTGAGCGTATGGCTTCGACCAAGAAGCGGAGTTGAGAGCCCGGATTAGTGATGCGGGTGGCCGCCGAACCACTGGCTCTCAACGCACAAAGCACCCCCGCTAGGCGGGGGTGCTTGTGTTTTTTGTCTTTAGGGAGAGGAAAGAAGGGGTTGCTTAGTTGACTTCTTCGAAGCCGACCGGGGTGCCCAGGCCATAGAACTTGTCGAAGCCAGCGCCGCCGTCGAAGCTCGGCGTACCGAAGAGTCCCGCCGAAGGCCAGTGCTCGACCACGTCGTCGCCCGATCCGGCGGTGACGCGTTGGCTGCCATAGTTGCCCTGACTCACCGCCATGAAAGCCGTGTCGGCGTCGGCCCCGAGCTCCAGGCTCGCCGAACCGTAGAGGTCTCCGATCACGCTGATTTCGGCCGCGTCAGCGCCAGCACCCAGCAGGGCCGAACCGTTCCAGGTGGTCGTGAGCATGTCGGTGTAGCTCATCACGAGCTTGTCTTGGCCAGCACCGAGGTCGATTCCGGTGTTGAGGAACAGGTCGGTCAACTGGTTGCTAGTCGCGTTGATCAAGAAGTTGTCATTGCCGGCTCCGAGGTTGATGCGAGGGTTGAAGGTCAGGCTCTGGGCGTTGCTGAGGAAGTCGATGCCGACGTTGTCCTCACCGATTCCCACCGGCCACGGTCAGGTTGATGACGCCAAGGCTGCGGGCCACTTCGGAGGTGATCACCCCTTGGACCGAGTTCTGGCCGTCGCGGAGGTCGAAGTTCCAATTGGCGAGGAAGGAGTTGGCTCGGGAGAGCATCTGGATGTTGACCACATCTTCGAGGCTGCTGCCGGTGAAACGGATGTTGGAGGTGATCGGAACCAGCGGCTGGCCACCGATGAACTCGATGTCGAAGGTCCCCTTTCCGGCTCCGAGGTCGGCATCCAGAGCCGGGTGAGCGCCGCCCTGAGCCACGAACTTGACTTGGTCGTCGCCGCCGTTGGTGCGGACGATGATGTTGGTCACGCCGCGGTAGCGGGTGTTGATGTTTGCGCCAGGGACGTCGATCAACTGGATGACGGTGACGCGGTTGTTGTTGTTGATGCTGCGGATTTCGAAGGCATCGTTGGCGGGGCCGGTGGTGATGGTCAGCGTTCCGTTGACGAACGTGACTTGGGCCATGGCGGAGAGCGAAGCAACGGCGAAGAGGCCAGTGAGAAGAGTCTTTTTCATCTTGTTTGTGGGCGCCAATTGCGCCCCCTCACAAGCCCCAGGGGCGGCCCCGCTCACCGGTGATGCAAGAAATTCGTCATTTTTCGCTGATGTGATTTCCGCAATTTTGGCTCACAAAATTGTTGGGTTTTCTGCAAATCAATGATACAATTGGTACGTATGGTCCCTGCCCTCTGGTACGTTGGCGTCCTCACGCCGGGTGGTGGAGTTCTGGAGTTGTCGGTTTCTCGCGACCCAGAGGAGTGGGCTGATAGTTATCGTTTGGTCGATGGCGACGTCGTGCGCCTTGAGCTCTTGGCCCTTTTTGTCTGTACCAGCCGGGAGAGGGCTTCGGAGTTCTCGCTGACCGATGCGGCGACTTTGGTCCGGCGCCAGAACCCGGCTTGGACAAACCTCACGCGGAATTGGCGGTCAGTTTTCGAGAAGCACTTCCCGCAGCTCTACTACCCGTGGCGCTGCGCCGAGCTAGAGGCAGAGATCCAGGTTCTAAAGACGGAGAATGAGGCCCTTCGACGCTTGGCCGACCCTCAGGATGTCAACGACGACGGAGAGTGGGGCTCGGGCGGGCTGGGTTGCCTGCTTTCTCCGATCCCACCGAGCCGCAGTCCGGGCTGCCGCCAGTCGTTCCCCATCGCCCCCGCGAATGCGTAGCCTTAGAACGTCGATCTTCTTGCCTTTTTTTTGTTGATCGGCAGCATTCTTGACCACTACCGGCCATTTCGCTGTATCATTAACTTAGGATTCGTCTTGGAATCCTGTACGTGTGGAGATCTTTTCGATGAGGACTTTCTTGCTTTTAGGGCTTGGTCTGGTCGCCTTTACATCGGTGGAGTCGGCACCCCGATACCGATACTATCCGGTCTATCCGAACGAAAACCGATTCGTGCTGGAGGGCCAGCGTCTGCTCGTAGGCTTTCAGCAGATCTGGCGACCGACTGGGGGACGGACCTATTCGGGCACGCTTCGGAACCTGACCCCGGAGGGGTATGCGGTCGGGGTCTTGAATGGTCTTCCCGGCTACGTCCTTCCCGATGGGAGCGAAGTCACTCTCCCTAAGGTGGCCCCGACTGGCCAGAGCCTGCGGGAAGTGCTCTACCGGACCTCAAATGGGACGATCTATGGGGCCTTTGATGGTGGGCTGTTTCGCCTGAGTGCGGCTGGGGCTTACACTTTCTTCCCCCTAAACCCGGGAGCCGGATGGGGTCGGACCTGGGCGACCAACGACGGTCGGCTCGTCAGCATCTCCGGAAATCGAACCTACCTCTGGAGCGAATCAACGGGATTGAGAACCCGCCTGTGGGGACAAACAGTGACGGGTACTACCGATCTCACGGTGACGGTCGCTGGGCCCGAGTCGGGTCAACTGCTTACCTACAATTGGGATGAAACCTTTACCCAGTCGGCTTCGAGTTTAGGTAGCAGTGCGTTTCGCACTTTCAAAAATGGAACCGGGGGCACCCTCTCCGCGAGCTACTACGCAGACCGCTCTTCGACCGACTCCAGCAGCACCGCCACGATCACAGTTCCACGGGGTCCTGGCGGGGGACTTCTGACGGATAGATTCCACGATGTCCAGAACAGCGCCCCGGGTTTCGGGCTGTCCTCGGTGCTGGCCTTCGATAATGGCAACAATGTTCTCGCCTATGGCATCTCATCGCGCGACTTCAATCCGACGGTTTACTACTTGCAGGCCGTCCCCGAGCCGGCAACTTTGCTCGCTCTCGCCGCAGGATTCATCGGTTTCTCTCGTCGGCGAAAGCGGAAGGGCACACTTTGTCTCACGGGCATGGTCGCCGTTGGGCTCGGCTTGAGTGCCAGTTCATGGGCCTCATCTGATTATCGGCTCGATCCTCCGCTGGCCGAGGTGACCGATTTTGAGTTCGACGACTATGGGGTCTCGATAGGAGGGTCGATGGCCGAATCTGGTCACATCGTGATCTCTGAGAGCTGGTCCAACTACATCTCTTACACTCAGTACGGAGCGCACTCGAGATTCTTGCCCGGATCGAACGTGCGGCTGGGTATCGCAAGCTACGGGGATTCTCAGGTGTGGGATGTCAGTCCTGCGGGAATGCTAGCAGGGGCGATGTCGCCTGGCGGCGGATGGGCGGGGACGCTCTGGAACGCCGAAGGAAGCCCGTTCCTCGTTTCTAACTTTGTGCCCTGGCCCTACACTCTGGACCGTGTGGAACAGGTCTCTGGAAACGGATGGATGCTTTGCCGGGAGCCGTACCTCATGCAACGCTTCTTCATCTCGCCGAACGGCGTGGCCACGCCTTTGCCCAAGACCAGTCCGTTTTCTTATCCGAATACTCCGATTCTTGCCGGGTTCGGGGACCTATATGTTTCAGAACTGGACTCCGTGACCGCAACTTGGCGAACTTATCGTCGGAATTATCTTGGCCAGGTCACCGAGATGAAGGTGCCAGGCAGGGTCCTTGCGGTACATGAGAACGGTGACATGCTCCTCCAAGAAGCAGTCTTCATGGGGGTCAACGGGTATGAGAACATCTTCCGGATCCGGCGCGCGAATGGTGAACTCTTCGAGGCCGCACGCCTCCGGACAGCGCCTCCGCTCTATCCCCAAAAGCCTATGTTCTCCTCACAGGGCACGATTGTCTTCGATGGCTTTGTGAACTCAGTCTTCCGGAGCGCCGTGCTGAGACCGGGCAAGGCACCACTGCTGACTCCGTTCGACTTGGATGCGACGGATCGGACGACTCCGGTGTCGGTCAGCCGGTTGGCCGGGGTCGACAAGGCGGGGATGCTTCTGTGTCTGGTTTTTGAACCCGGCGAGTACTCACTGACCTCCTCCGTCCGAAGGGCGCACCCGGTAGGAAGTCGGCGGATCGGTGGAAAGCCGAATCCCGTCCAGATCCGGCGGTAGGGCGTAAGTCAATCGTTTAGAGGCGTTCAGATTCCCTTCGACGGTGGTAATCCTGCCTGACGGAATCCTTTTCGCGGTTTCGTGCCTTTATAGAGATGTATGGACAACCAGTTTGATTTGACCTGGCAGGGCGAGATGGCTTTTCGGGCCGAGCCGCCCAGCGGGAACGGGTTCACGATGGACGCCTATGCCGATAGTGGGGGGCAGAATCTGGGGCCGACGCCGCTGGAAGCCTTTCTGAGCAGCGTTGCCGCCTGCACGGCGATGGACGTGATCTCGATCCTGAAGAAGAAGCAACAGAAGGTCTCGGGCTACCAAGTTCGGGTGGAGTGGGAGCGCGGCCCCGAGGGCGAGTATCCGCGGCCGGTCACCGCGATCCGGCTGACCCACATCGTGACCGGTGAAGCGATCGACCCCGCCGCGGTTCAGCGGGCGATTGAGTTGAGCGACGAGAAGTATTGCGCGGTCGCGGCCACCTTGCGGATTTCGCCTCCGATCAAGACTGGGTTCGAGATCGTCGCCCCCGTGGCCTAGAAAGTTCAACGGGAGCCGGGAATAACTCGGCATGTTCCCCAACAATGAAAATGGCTCCCTTTCCCGGTTGGGAAGTGGGAGCCGCTTTCGGTCTTTCGGGCCGGTTGGCCTTACTTCGCGTTGCCCGAGGCGTCGGTCTCGGTGTCGGCCTTCTTCAGGCGCTCGTCGAAGGTCTTGTAGAGGTCTTTGAGACCATCGTACTTGACGTCGATCTTGGCCGCCTTGTACTTTTGCAGCAGGGTCGTGTCGAGGTCTCGAGCCCGGACGCCCTTTTCGAGCGCGAGCTGGCGTCGGACGACTTCATACTTGGTGTCGTCCATCTTGATCGGCGACTTGGCCGTCTTGTTCTGCACATAGAACTTGGCAAAGCCGTCGCTCAGGCGAACCCATCCCGTTTGCTGGGCGCTGGAGGCCTTTTCGATGGCCACCCGAATTTCGGTCGGCATTCGCTCGATCTCTCGGATCGGATAACGCTGGTCGGCCTTGGCTCCGGGGAGCTGGCTAAACCGCTGGGCCACGAGGCTGAAGCTCTGGCCGCGGGCGAGTTCTTGGTCGACTCGGGTTCGGTTGGCCTCGGTGCGGACAAAGATCACCAGACAGTCGGCGGTTGCCGGATTGATGAACTGGCTGGGGTTGTCCTTGACGTACTTTTCTGCGTCTTGTCGGGTCACCTTGATGCCCTTGGTGATGAGCTTTTCTCGGGCGAGGTCGATGGTGATTCTCTCCTTGATGTCTTCCATGGAGAGCCCCTGGCCGGTCAGGTTCTTGAGGAAATCGGGGTTGCGCTCTTTTTGGAAGTCGATTTCCTTCAGGAGTTCGTCTTCGGTCGGGAGCACGCCCTCGTCCTTGGCCATCTGGAGGACCAGCCGCTGTTGGATCAGGTCTTGAAGTCCCTGGAATCCGAGTGTTTCGGCGACGTTGGCGGTTCCAACCTGGCCATTTTCGGTCACCACCCGGACGGTACCCTTGGTTTCAAGATACTTGTGGAAATCAGCAATGCTGATGGTTTCCCCGTTGACGGTGACGAGAGCGTCTCCGCCTCCGCCACTGGCCTTGGCACCACCGCCGCACCCAACGTTGAGGAGCGCCATCACGCTCAGTCCGGCCAGCGCCGGTAGGATCCATTTCTTCACAACCTTCATAAGCCTCTTTGACACAATGATCGGACGATGCTACCCTCGGCAACACCGTCCGACCTCATACGTGCCTAAACAATGGTGTGGCAAAAAAAGTGCCAATCCGAACTATTTAGGCTCGGGCCGGGGTCGCGCCCTGCTCCCGCATGAAATTTCTAAGCCGCGTCATCGCTTGAGTGTGCAACTGATATACCCGGCTTTCACTGACTCCGAGGACCTTCCCGATCTCTTTGAACGTGAGGCCTTCGAAGTAGTAGAGAGCGACGACGAGCCGTTCCCGCTCGGGTAGCCGGTCGATTCCGCTGCTGAGGATGCGCTTGATCTCTCGGCCCTCGGTTTCTCCGGCGGTGTTGGCGGTGTGATCGACGATCATGTCGATGAAGTGAATTTGATCGTCGCCGTCGTGGGTGCTCAGGATGTCATCCAGCGAGAAGACGTTGGTGCGTCCGAGTCGGACGAGGAGCTCGCTGACTTCGATTTCGCTGATTCCGAGGTACTCGCTGAGTTCGCGCTCGGTGGCGGGTCGGCCGTTCTTAGTTTCCAGCGCCATCTGCGCTCGGTCGAGTGCCTTGAGCTTCTCGCGGATTGAGCGCGGGACCCAGTCTTCGTCGCGGAGCATCTCGAGAATCGCGCCTCGGATCAGAGCGATCGCGTAGGTCTCGAACTTGACGTCGCGGGTGGGATCGAATTGATCCACACTCTTGATCAAGCCGATGACTCCAGCGCCGACGAGGTCTTCGCGATCCATGCCGCCCGGCACCGAAGTCACCAGTCGTCCTGCCGTGATCTTGACAAGGTAGCTGTAGTGGTTGATGAGGTCGACGCGCGCGTGTGGATCCTTGTAGACCTTGTAGTCCACCCAGGCGCGCTTGAGCTGTTCGGGCGAAAGAGCCATATCCTTTAACCAAGCCTCAACTAATTTTGGTGTCTTGTGGTCATGCGGCGGCCTCTTGATCCGCCGGATCCACCACGGGTGCTGATTCTGCCGGAGCCGAGGAGGCGTGCGCTACACGTTTTACTCGTACCGTAAAGAATACGTACCATATTTGGGTGGCCAAAACACCAATGACGAAGGCAATCGCCCCTCGCAAGAGAGTTGTCAGTGGATCAACATTGCCTAAAATGCCCGCGCCAAGCGCAAACAAAGCCATCAATCCCCCCACAAGCTTTGGCATCCTCTACCTGCCAATCCCCCCAACGAATCTAGGGCTGGTCCTTCAGTCTTCTTATCGGGACGGATGAAACCCTAAACTTAGGGCAAAGCTAAAGGAATTTTCAACATTTTCTAGGCTGAGAGTTCAAGCGGGATGCGAAGTCCGTCGTAAGCGAGCCGGATTTGGGAGGGTAACTCGGCTTCAGTGAGGTCGTGATCGTAGTCGTGAGAGAGGTGCGTGAAGTATGTTTTCTCGGCCCCGAGTTCGAGTGCCACCTCGACTGCCTTGTCGAAGTGAAAGTGATTCCGGTGAGGCTTGCGGCGGACGGCATCCAGGATTAAGACGCGGAGCCCCTGGAGTCTCTCCCAGGCGGTCGGTGGAATTTCGCTCACATCGGTGAGATAGGCGACGTCACGCACCCGAAGACCGACCACCGTGGTCTTGCCGTGGAGCACCTCAAAGGTGTCGATCTCAAGTTCTCCACATCGGATCTGGGGTGGGACGTCGTAAAGCTCGTAGCGTGGAACTTCGATCCCGGGAGGAAAATCCTCGAAGGCATAGGGAAAGATTCGACGGATGTCGGCCTGATGCTCGGGGCGGGCCAGGATCGGCATGGCGCGCCCGGACTTGAGGCAGAAAGCCCTCAGGTCATCCATCCCCATGATGTGGTCGGCGTGGGTGTGGGTGATCAAGACTTGGTCTACGCGCTTGATCTGCTCTCGCAAAAGCTGAAGCCGCATCTCGGGTGAGCAATCGACGAGGAGGGCTTCGTCGCCACTCTGGATGACGATCGAGCTTCGGGTCCGGTGGTTCTTGGGGTTCGCTAGAAAATCCGGACTATAGTCCACTCCCAAGGAAGGGACGCCATTGCTGGTGCCCGAACCGAGCATGATCAGCTGGTTCATCTAGGGCTGATGTCGGAGGAGGAGCTCGTTGGCCACCAGAACACTGGGGACCTCGCTGTATTGGGCGACGCGCTCGATGCACCGGGCGAAGTTTCTTTCGCTCAGATCATCGTCGATGGGCATGGACTTGAGAGCTTCGAGGAGGATAGTGATGCTCTCTTGGTAGAACTTGGCCCGATTTTGTGGCAGGGACTTATTGGTCATCGCCGCATACTGGCGACTGATCTGCTCATAGACGGTATCCCAGCTTCCACGGGCCTTGACCTCGGCCTGGGCGCGGTTGAGGGCGACTTGTTGGAGCCTGCGTTGCTCTTCGTCTTTGCGGCGGATGAGTTCCCAGTCGGCCTCGCTGGTTCCCTCGATAATCCGGACGGTGATCGGACTTCCGATCCGGGCCGCCAAGGCACGTTCAATGAGGATTTTGGTGGAGTTGATGCGGAGGTGCCCGGCGAGATCACTCATCTCATGGGGCATGCCGAGAACGAAGGTATCCCCTTCCAGGACGACCGCTCTGCTGTTGTTGAGCGCCGACCAGAGCCCGACCCCGGTAACCGCGTTCTTGACCTCGGGCATCGCCTCGGCCCAAACCTGATGGACGTCCAACATGGCTTCCATTTTATCTTTTCGCAGGCTGTCGAGTTTGCGAGTAGTGATTTCTCGAAGATGCATCAGGAACAATTCTTGCAGTCCTAAGGTCCATGGGAGCGGAAAGTTGAGCAAACAACGAGACTTTGAAAAGCTGTTCTGGTTGGCCGGCACCTGGAAAGGGCGCGCCTATGGGGGCGATCTTCTGGAGATCTACACTCCTGCGACCGGGCACATCATCCTCGGGGCAACCAAGATTGACATCGACACCAAAACGGTCTACTCGGAGATGGTCCGCATCGAGGACAAGGGAGATGAACTCCATTTCATCCTCGTCCTGGGGGAGATGGACTACACGTTCACAGCGCTGGAGGTGACCGAGTCCTCTTTTCGCTGTGAGAATCGTAGCCTCCGCTTTCCACGAGAGGTCCACTATCAGCTCATGGGAGATCGGTTACGGATTAGGCTGACGGGAGTTGACCAAAACGACGCAGCGAAGGAGACCGAGGTTGAAATATACCGGGTTAAAGGATAGCGGCTTAGTCGAATCCGCCGCCGAAGTCTCCGCCCCCGCCAAAGTCGCCTCCGCCGCCGAAGTCGCCCCCGCCATCAAACCCACCACCGTCGAAGCCTCCTGATTCACCGAAATCTCCGCCGAAGTTCTCGCCGGTGGCATAGTCGGAGTTGGAGCTTCCTTCGCTGCCCGAGCTTCCGGCACCATAGTTCATCCCGCCCATCCACATGGGCGTCATCATCCAGCCAAAGGGATTCATGACGTTGAGGAACATGCTCATGGCCATCACGTCCCAGATGTAGCCCCCGCCGTAATAGTCCCGGCGCGGATCATAGTTGGGCTGCGAGTACCATGGTGTGAATTGGCCGTTCGGCTGTTGGCGGCCGCGCATCATCGGGGACTGCCCGGATTGCACGACGCGCTGATCTTCCTCGCAGGCCCAGACCGTTCTTCTTTGGCCTTCCCAGTCGATCACGATGGGTGCGGTGCTGTCCGGCTTACTGCAGAAAAAGCATGCCTCGGGCACGGGTTCGAAGAGGGGAGCGCCCGGGAAGCCTTTTCCCGGTTGGTAGTCCGCCGGGGTTGTGGTGAGAGCAACCGGACCTTCCCCGAGTTCGGCTTGGATGAACTGCCGTCCACGCTTGGCCTCGTCGATACTGGCCTGGAAGAACTCCTCGGCTTCGGCAAGGCGTGATAGGTCTTTCATCTTTGCCAGGCCAGCTTCGTAGAGGTTGAAAGCGCGGTCCCTCGATTCGTGTAGGCCTTCCCTGTTGGTGGGGGTTTGGAGCAATTCCATGTACCCATCCAAATAGGTCATCGCATCGAGTGCCTTGGGTCGGAGGTGATTGATGCGCTGGAGGATGGCCCCTCGCTCGCGTGCGCGAGCGATCATCACGCCAAACGAAACCACCAGCAAGAGGAGAACAGCAGCTCCCACGAAACCGAAAGTCAACATCGTGCTCCGACCGGCGGCGGCGTGCATTTGGCTGTTGATCGATTGACCCAGCCAGATCAAGCCCGGCGTCTTATCGGTCGCGGTGGTGTAGCCCAGCGACTGGTTGTTCAGCGTCCGGAGTCCCTCGGTGGTGAGCTTGTCGCTATAGCCCGTGATCCCCTTGTTGGTCATGACGACCACGACCCCATCTTGCAGGGAGAGTCGGTCCTTGAGTACGTGCCGGGCAAAGGGACCCCGGGCCTCGCTGCCGTTGCGGGTCCATCCTTCCGGGAGTTCGGGCAGGATCAGAAACTTGGTGTCGTATCGGGCCGAATTGGCGGCGTCTTCGAGCTTTTGGGGGTCCACCTTTCCCCGCATCTCGGGATGGACATAGACATCGCTGCGCCGCAGGACCTCATACATCCCCAAGCTCGGGGATTGCTGCGTCCATCCGAGGGCTGCGACCCAAGCCAGCATCAAGATCAAAAGTCCACGAAAGCGCATGTTTCTATCTTGCCTTACGTTTGAATCGGTTCACCGGTTGGGAGAAGTAAGGGCACCTGATCGCGAACCGCCCCCGAAGTGCCGACTGGTACCATAGATGTTTGAATCCGGCTCACCACGCCGTGAGCCACGAGAGGAGTCCAACGATGAACAAAACCTATGCTGTTTTGGGCGCGGGCATGCAAGGCACCGCGGCCGCCTATGATTTGGTCAAACACGCCAACCCGGCTCGAGTCCTTCTTGGTGACGTGAGCTTCGATCAGGCCAAGGCTGCGGCCGACCGAGTGAATCGACTCACCGGCACCGAGAAGTGTGAAGCCCACAAAGTGGACGCGATGAACGAAGCCAGTCTGGGCGGATTTTTGAACGACGCCGACGTGCTCCTGAGTTGTGTGCCGTATTGGATGCATCCCCGCATTGCCAAGGTTGCAGTCGCCAATAAGACGAGCATGGTCGACCTGGGCGGAAACACCGACATCACCCACGAGACGCTGGCCCTGGATGAAGCGGCCAAAGCGGCCGGAGTCACCTTGATCCCCGACACTGGCCTCGCTCCGGGTTTGGTCAACAGCCTTGGGATGTATCTCATCGAAAATCTGGACCAGACCGACTCGGTGAAGCTCTATTGCGGCGTTCTGCCCCAAAACCCGGTCGCCCCGCTCAACTACAAATTGACCTTCAATGTCGAAGGTCTCGTCACCGAATACGACTACCAAGCGGTGACCCTGCGGAATGGCGAGATCCACATGGTGGACACCCTGACCGAGCTCGAAGAACTTGAGATCGATGGACTCGGCAAGATGGAGGCCTTTGTGACCAGCGGCGGAACCAGCACGGCCCCCTACACGCTCAAGGGTCGAATTCCCAACTACGAATACAAGACCATCCGCTTCCCCGGCCACTGCCAGTTCATGAAGCTCTTTAAGGACAGCGGGCTCTGGGGCGAACAGCCAGTCACCGTAGGTGGCGCGCAGGTGAAGCCGCGGGAGTTATGGTACAAGGTTTTTGGCGATTATCTCGCAACTTTCCAGGACCAAGATATGTGTGCCATCCGAGCCGTCGGCCACGGAACAAAGGAAGGACAGCCCAAATCGTTGCAGATCGACATCCTGGATAAGCAGTGTCCAGAGACCGGATTTACCTCCATGGAGCGCCTGACCGGGTTCAGCATGGCCCTTTATGCCAAGGAAGTCGCCGAAGGACGAACGCCCAAGGGAGCGGTCCGCTATGAGCAAGCGGTCACCGGAACGACCTTTGTGGAGGAGATTCAGAAGCGCGGAATCGAATTGCACTTCCGGTGATCTGCCGGAAATGCGAGTAAAATAGGTCAGGTAGGTCAGGGAAGCTTCCTTACAGAGCCAGGGCAGGATGCCCGCTTTTCACCTAGAGGTTGTGCATGGTCTATCGCCCGCTTCGTTATGAACAGATGATGAAGGCTGCGGAGGGCTTCGATATTCGAGCCCGCCGCATGTTTAATGGCATGGGTGTTTACACCGGCGAAAAGATGTTCGCGTTTCTGGTGGACGAGGAGATCGGACTGAAATTCGGTCCCGGCGACTATGAAGAAGCGATGAAGCTTCCCGGCGCCGACGTCTTCCGTGCGGACCCTCAGAGTGATCCGATGACCGGATACGTGCGGATGCCGAAGTCGATTCTCGACAACTACGAATCCTTCCTCTCTTGGGTCCATCGAAGTGCCAATTACGCGCAAAGTCGATGTGTCAACTAACGCCTGACCTCCGGAGAGCCACGATTTGAACCGCATCGGTGTGATCACCAGCGGGGGCGACGCCCCGGGGATGAATGCGGGGATTCGAGGAGTCGTTCGGGCCGCGCTCGGACGCGGAGTCTCGGTCAGTGGGTTCTTTCACGGGTATCAAGGGATCCTCGATAATGAGATCGTCGAGCTGGATTCCGCCGCGGTCGGGGGTGTGATCACCCGTGGCGGAACGATCCTGCGCACCGCCCGTTGCAAACCCTTTATGCTGCCCGAGGGCCGGGCCAAGGCGATCGACAACCTGAAGTCGCATGGCGTGGAAGGGCTGGTCGTCATCGGCGGGGACGGATCGCTGACCGGGGCCCGCAAGCTGTGGGAAGAGTTTGGATTCCCCGTGGTCGGGGTGCCGGGTTCGATCGATAACGACATCAGCGGAACGGACATGTCGGTCGGATTCGACACCGCCGTCAACGCCGCGCTGGAAGCCATCGACCGCGTCCGAGATACGGCCTACTCCCATGAACGGGTCTTCGTCATCGAGGTCATGGGCCGGCACAATGGATTCATCGCCTTGGAGGCGGGCCTCGCGGGCGGGGCGGAAGCCGTCATCATTCCCGAGGTCCCCTATTCGCTCCTAGAGATCTGCGACGGGATGCGGGCGATGCACGAGCGCGGCAAGCGTAGCAGCATCATCATCGTGGCCGAAGGAGCCGCCCGAGCCGCAGATATCAAGGACTTCATCAGCCGCAACACCGGATTCGAGGCTCGTTACCTGGTACTCGGCCACATGCAGCGAGGCGGATCGCCGACGGCTTTCGACCGGGTTCTTGGCGTTCGGCTGGGGGCCTATGCCGCCAACCGGCTGATCAGCGGATTCCACGGAGAGATGGTCGGCGTTGACGGCACTAAGCTGGTCGCACATCCGCTGAGTTACGTTTTGAGCACCGAGCGGACGGTAGACCCCGAAAAGCTGTTGCTGGTCGAGGTCATGGCCAAGTGATCCTGACGGTCACCTTTAACCCAAGCCTGGACAAGACCCTCTTTGTCGACGACCTGACGGCGGGGGACACCAACCGGATTCGGCGGGATGAGACCGACGCCGGGGGCAAAGGCATCAACCTTTCGCGAATTGCCGCCGAGTTGGGGGCCCCGACGGTGGCGACCGGATTTTTGGGTGGATCGGCTGCGCCCCTGATTCGGTACGTGATGGCCGAGGAGGGTGTGGCCGACGCGATGATCACCGTGGCGGGGGAAACCCGGACCAACTTCAGCGTCGAATCGCTGAACCGCGAGGTGCCGCCCACGACCCTCAACGCTCCTGGGCCGACGATTTCTGCGGAAGAACTCGCGGCATTTTGGGCTTCGTTCGATGAGCTTCTTTTGCAAGCCAGCTGGGTGGCGGCGGGTGGATCTCTGCCGCCAGGGGTCGATCCGGGTAGCTATGCCGAGATCGTTCGCCGGGCGCGGCGGGCCGGGGTTCCGGTGCTGATCGACGCTGATGGAGAACCGATGAAGTTGGCCCTCGCCGAGGGTCCGAATTTGATCAAGCCGAATGGGGCCGAGGCCGGTC